>JAUILX010000122.1 GCA_030433395.1 Chlamydiia bacterium | reverse complement strand
TTCTGCGCAAAAATCGAGGCGATCTCATCGGAGCTATGATAAAAGATGGCGGTAAATCTTTCTCTGAAGCTGATAGTGAAGTCTCCGAGGCCATTGACTTTGCAGAGTATTACGCAGACGTTATGCGGCGCATGCACCTTTGCACCGATTTAGAGCTCTCTCCAAAAGGGACCTATCTCGTGGCATCACCCTGGAATTTCCCTGTCGCGATACCAGCTGGAGGAATCATCGGCGCACTACTTGCAGGCAACTGCGTCCTCTTTAAGCCAGCTTTTGAAACAGTCCTTTGTGGCTATCTCCTTGCACATTGTTTTTGGGAAGCGGGAATTGATCAAAACGTTTTGCAATTTGTTCCCACAGCTGATGATCCAGAAGGGTCAAGCCTCATTCGCGATGCTCGCCTTACAGGCGTTATCCTCACCGGCTCAACAAAAACTGCCCAGCACTTCATTTCCCTTAGACCTAATCTTGATATCTCTGCAGAAACAGGCGGCAAAAACGCCATGATTATCACTGCACTTGCTGATCGAGACCAAGCTGTAAAAGACTTGCTCTATTCTGCCTTTGGACACAACGGGCAAAAATGCAGTGCAACAAGCCTTGCGATTTGCGAGCACGAAGTTTATCACGATTCAGCCTTCCGCCGCCAATTGCGCGATGCTGCTGCATCCCTTTATGTCGGATCAGCGTGGGATCTATCCTCCAAAATCACCCCCTTAATCAAACAACCAGAAGAAAAACTCCTTCGAGGCTTGACAAGACTTGAGCCTGGTGAGGAATGGCTTTTAGAGCCTCGCCAAGACACACGCAATCCCAATCTTTGGTCACCAGGTATCAAACTGGGCGTGAAAAAAGGCGGTTTTACACATCAAACAGAGCTCTTTGGTCCCGTTCTAGGCCTCATGTGCGCCAAAAATCTTGATCATGCCATAAAGCTTGCTAATGGCACACCCTACGGCCTTACGTCTGGCCTTCACTCTCTCGATGAGCGTGAACAACACAAATGGCAGCAAGCCATCCGCGCAGGCAACCTCTATATCAATCGCACAACCACAGGCGCTATCGTCCGCCGCCAACCCTTCGGTGGCACAAAGCAAAGCAGCTTTGGGTTTGGCGTCAAAGCCGGTGGCAGCAACTACCTCATGCAATTCATGCACCTAAAACACGCCGATCTTCCCAAAGAAAAATACCCTGTCGGAGAACTCGTTAATAACCTGACACCCCTCCTCGAAAAATTCGACTTTACCACTGAAGAGCAGGGACTATGGTACGGCAGCCTTTCCAATTACGCCTACTGGTACCAACGCCTCGGTAACGACAAAGACCGCATCAAACTCATCGGCCAAGACAATATTTTCCGCTACATCCCTCGCAAAAAAATTGCCCTGCGCATATTTCCAAACGATAAGCCTATCGATACCCTTCGCGTGATAGCGGCAGCCCTCACCTGCAAGGCACCGCTACAAGTGTCGTGGGACCCCAAAGAAGTCGAATTTCCCGCTCACGCTAACTGGGAGCTTCTCCTACCCCACTTCTCCCTCCACCGTGAAACCCTAGATGAGCTTAAAAAACGCATCAAAAACCACGACATCAGACGCCTACGGCTCCTTTCACCTCCAGCTCCGGACATCATAACTACCTGCAGATCAGCTAACTGCACACCATCCATTGGCCCTGTTCTTGCCAATGGCCGTTATGAGCTCCTTCATTACTTGCGAGAACTATCCATTTCCTTTGACTATCACCGCTATGGTAATCTTGGTATCCGCGAAGGAGAGCTCAGAAAGCCAACTCTTTAATAATAAATAACTTGTATTAAATAAAACTCTTGACATAAATCCCCTTGTTTGTTAGAATTAGCATATAATTTTTAACAAAAGGTGAATTATGACAAGAATAGAAGGCAATCAATCAATAACACTAAAAGACCACGAACTTTCAGAGTCTAAAAATAAGACTAATCCAAACCTCCAAAATTGGTATATACCTCCCGATGTGGAGTATCCGCAATCAGTTGTTATGCCTAGTAAGCACAAAGTAAAAGATAAAACCAATAGCACTCAAACAGCTGAAACTGCTGGACCAGCAAAGCTAGCTCAACAGACCCTCAGCCCTACAATAGCCCCAACTGGCCAACTACAAATAGCGGATGAAGCCAAGGCTAAGCAAGAAGCTATTGAACCAACAAAGCCTGCTCAGCAAATCCTTACCCGAACGCAGATATTTTCAATAAAAGCTGGAGCTAATAATAAAGCTTTGGTAATGAAGTGCAAAAAGCAATTTAGAAAAGAGGTATAACCGAAAGTTGTGTCTGGGCTAAAAAATAAAAGGAGCGTATCCTCAAAGATTTGAAAAACAAATAAATCTTAAAACACGAGGTATACGCTCATGAAAGATAATGGCAGTTTAGCAACATTTCAGACAAGCTTAGAAGAAATTTTACAGCAGGGAGCAAGGCGATTGCTCCAGCAAGCAATTGAGAACGAAGTTGATGAATTCATCAAGGCAAGTAAAAATAATGGTCATAGAGGCAGCGTCAAACGCAACGGGTATCTCCCTGAAAGGCAAATTCAAACTGGACTTGGGCAAATGGCGGTGAAAAAACCACGAGTCAGAGGAGCAGCTTTTACTAGCGCAATACTACCTCCATATATGAGGCGGACGTCGAGAATTGAAACACTTATACCAGCGCTATATCTCAAGGGTATATCCACCAATGGTATGGAGGAAGCTCTGGAGGCGATTCTGGGTGAACAAGCCAAGGGGTTATCTCCCACAAATATCGTTAGGCTAAAAAAGCAATGGGAAGATGAATATAAAGAATGGGGCAAAAGGGATTTAAGCAGTAAAGAATATGTCTACATCTGGGCAGATGGAATCTACTTTAACGTCAGATTGAGTGACGACAGGCCTTGTCTACTAGTACTGATCGGAGCGCTAGCAAATGGCAAAAAAGAACTGATTACGATTCATGATGGGATACGTGAAAGCAAGCTGTCGTGGCAAACAGCATTGCAAGATCTAAAGAAGCGAGGTCTAACCATCCCGCCGCATCTGGCAATCGGAGATGGTGGATTAGGATTTTGGGCAGCAATAGAAGAAGAATATCCATCGTGTCGGCATCAAAGATGCTGGGTACACAAAACAGCAAATGTGCTAGACAAAGTGGCAAAATCAGTACAGCCAGATGCCAAACAGCTGATCCATGAGATGTATATGGCGCCTACGAAGCAGCAGGGTCTACAAACCCTAGACCAATTCGAGAAGCTATACATGGCAAAATATCCCAAGGCCTGTGAATGCCTGTTAAAAGACAAAGAAAGGCTGTTTACATTTTATGATTTCCCAGCGATGCACTGGCAGCACATAAGAACGACAAATCCAATAGAATCAATGTTTGCAACGATTAGACATAGGTCAGAGCAAACAAAAGGCTGTGGATCGAGGATGGCAGTATTATCGATGGTGTATAAACTAGGCGAAGGCGCTCAAAAACACTGGCGCCGTCTGAGAGGCTACGAGCTGATAAGCAAGGTGATCAGCGGCATAGAATTTAAAGACGGTGAGGAGGTGGGAAAAGCAGCATAATGAGAAAAATCAGAGGATACGCTTACGCGTCAAGACACAACTTTTGACAATATCTCTTTAGAAAATCTCCTAATCTTCAACAGATTAACATTTCTCCATCTGACGCTAAAAAGCTCGGCCTTTAACAATTAATGGTCATCCGCCATAATAAGCAGATGACCATGCAAGATACCCTCAATCCCG
>JAUILX010000003.1 GCA_030433395.1 Chlamydiia bacterium | reverse complement strand
CGCGCTCGATGAGTCCTGTGCTGTAATGAAAACTCTTTTCTGAATCATTCTCGCTAAAGACCCCCACGACAAGAAATGTTGTAACGCAAAGGAGCGTTGCTCCTAGCATGAGTATGATGTAAAGCGCACGGGTAGGGTCGTACAGGTAGAGCCCTAAAAGGATAGCAAACTCAACGAAACGATCCGAGGTGATGTCGCAGGCAGCGCCAAGGGGCGATGCTTGCTCTTGGGCGCGTGCAAGGGATCCATCTAGGACATCGCATAGGCCCGATAGAACAAGAAAAGCTAGTGCAATGAACGTGGCATGTGCATTGAGGCAAATAAGGATGCTAAGGCCTGAAAGAAAGGAGATAAGAGTTAGAAAAAGGGGAGAGCAGCGTGCTAGCGCTGGGCATTGAAGCAGCGGGTTAATGACAAGGGTCTGGAAAGGCTTGCGCCATTTAGTGTCGATCACGAATCTTTTTTACCACAATTGGCAATAAAGCTAAAAGCCCCATCGCAATGAGAATAAGCCGCATCTTGAGAGTGAGGATGGAGGCGATGGTAAGAGGCTCTTGTGATGTAAGTGTTGTGCTAAGGATTGCTCCTGCTTGGGCATAGATGTAGGTTCCTGGGATGATCCCAACAGCCGTTGTCCATACATAGGTGAAAAAGCGTACATTGAGCAGGGCAGGGGCGATGTTGATGAGCCAGAAGGGGAAAATGGGCGCTAGGCGCAAGAAAAGCATGTAGTTTGTTTCGTTTTTAGCAAATCCTTTGCGCAGTTTTTTTAAGTAGGGATTTGCTTTTTTCTTTAAAGAGGGGGCAAAGGCTGTGCGTGTTGCCCAGAAAATGATGCTTGCCCCAACTGTGGCTCCGATTACAACGTAGATGGGCGCGTAGGGCATGCCAAAAAGCAGGCCTGCAAAAATGGTTAAGATTGATCCGATGGGAAGTGAAAGGGCTGTAGATGCAATGTAAATGAGGACGAAAATCAGGGGTGTGATGATCGGATGTGTGGAGTTTAAATCTTGAAAAATCTCAAGCGAAATGAACCGTTTGAGATTAAGCAAGTAGACGGTGGCCATCAAAACTAGAATGATTCCAAGTGGGAGAAATCGTTTTACTTTTGCCATTTTTTAAGTGAGAGCGCTGTAACTTCCTTATAAGAGAATTGGTTGTTTGTTGGGGCCCCTTCAAGGAGCAGTGCAAGCCGTTTTTTATTGCTACGCGAGAAAAACTCAACTGCGTATTGATGAATTTCATCGTAGGTGAGCTCTTGAGCTGCTTTGGCGATATTATCAAAATATTTGAAGTCGGCGTCCTTATCAAAGGCGAGTGTGTTCATGCGGTTTTCATACTCAAATAGGTTGGTCGGAGGATTTGTCAGTGTTGTGACAACGCTTTGCTGCATTTGTGTGAAGCGTTCTTCTGAAAATTCATTATGAAAATCTTTTACGAACGTTTCTAAAAAGAGCTCAAATCTTGCAAGTAGATCATCTGGGTCATGAGTGGCTGATTGAACAGCAAAGAATTGCAAAAGCTCATTTGCGACGCGTCTGTTCCAGCCTTTGGCGATGTAGCCTGTTTGCTGTTCAGTGCGCAAGGTTTTAAAGAAATCATCGGACAGCGCTGTTCCTAGAATTTCTTGTGCAGCAGCGCGCTTGTATGAAAATGTTCCTTGCTCAATTAGCAGCATGGCAACATTGCCTTGCATTTCAGTGCTCTCGTTAATGGCGTAAGGACCATTTTGATTGCCGAGTATAAAGACCTTTTTCTCATGCTGGTCGTTTATTGGATATTCGCGGGGTTGAAGAGTTGCATGGATATTGGTCCAGATGTCTTTGGCATCGGCTTCACTTAGGTTTCCCGTAAGCATTGCCTCGGTGTAGAGCTGTTGCGTTAAAGCTTTTGAAAATTCTTTAAAGTCTTCATAGGTGACTTTTTTAAGGGCTTTTTCTTGTGATTTTAGCATTGGATTGTCATTGTAAATTAGAGAAGACAATAGAGAATGTGCCATTCGAAAAGGCATGGATTTTTGTGCATTTTGAATTTGTGAAAGCAGTGATTCTTTATAGATGTTAAACTGTGCCTCTGACGTTTTGATTTCTTTGGTATTTGCTAGCGCATCTTGTAAAAGAAGATGTGCTTTCTCGCTAAATCCTGATAGCTGGAAGGAAAGTTTAAAATTACTTGTGGAAGTTGCCAGATTAAGTCCGGCATGAGATGCATAAAATATGGGCGAGGCCAATTGTTCATAAACAGCGCGCTCGAAAAGTGAGATCAAAACAGTGTGCTTTGGGGTTCCATCGATGAGTGGGCTTTTCAAGTTGACTGTCCAAGCCACGTCTGGAACTTGAAAGTTTGCTGCATCGCTATAGTAAAGAATGCCTTGCCTATCATCATATAGTTTGATGGGTGATGCCTTTTTTGAGCGTGTTAATATTGTTAGATCTTTTGGAGTGTAGGGATTCAGAGCAGGCAATCCAATGGATGGATTGGGTTGCGCATGAGCAAGTGTATTTAGCGACTGCTCAGGAATGGGTCTGACAGCATATTTACCACCTAGCCACTTTTCTTGGCGATTAGGTTCGATTCCTGTAAGTTTGGCGGGAGCCATTAATGTATATAGGCAGTTTGTTGGTTTCAGACTTTTTAGGAGTTTTTTAATTTTCTTTGGTTGGTAAGATTCATAAAAAATTGTTTGATCAGGAAATGTTGAAAGATTTTCATAGGGTAATTCCCCAGCAATACTCATTGCATAATTAAATGGATTTGGTCTAGTTTGCCATTGATAATTGATTTTTGCTAGTTTTGCTTGGTCATTAAATAGCGATTCAGGAATTCCAGTTTCCTTAAGGAGTGCAAGTGTTTGAAAACAGCGCTCAATAACAGTGTCGACTTTTTTAACACCCTCTTTTGTCAATGAAACATTGATTTCGAAAATCGCTGATTTTTCTGAAAGGCGCTCGTCACCTGCACTGACACCTTCAGCAAGTCCCTCACTCTTTAAAGATTCATACAGGCTATTTTCAGACCCATTTCCAAGAACGTAAGCGATGATTTGTGGGATTTTTTCTCCTTGGTTTTCAAATGCCCAAGCTGGAAGTTCCCAGGAGAGCGATAATTGACGCAGGTCTTTGATGGGTTCGATGTAGAACATGTGGCCCATTTGATGATTAGATGTAAGCGGCACGTTTGCAATTTCATTGTCGACTTGGCGCTTGGCAATAGAAGCAAAGTCTTCATTAACAATTTTTGTGAGCTCATCTAGGGGCTGATTAGAATAAACGACTAGATGCATTTGAGAGGCTGTATAGTGCTCTTCCCACCACTTTCTAACTTCTGAGGGTGGAATCTTTCCAAGCGTTTCTGCGTTGCCTGTTGAGAATTTTGCGTTAGGAGAGTTGGGGTTGCCTGTTGCTTTGAAAATCATCCAACCTCGCCACCCGTCATTTTCGATATTTTTGGCGTTTTCCTGATCAACTGCGTGGAGCTCACGCTTCACTCCGGATGGATTAAATAGGGGATCGATAAAGAAGTGGGAAAATTGATCGAGAGCGTCATCAAAAGCATTGTTGTTGATCGAGAACATGTAGACGGTGCGATCAGAGGCTGTATAGGCGTTGACAAGACCTCCATTGCTTTTTACATAACCCATGAATTGGTCTTCTTCGGGATATTTTTCGTTACCAAGGAACAGAAGATGTTCTAGGTAGTGGGCAATGCCAGGGTATTGCTCTGCATCTTGCCAGCTACCGGCTGTGACGGCAAGAGCTGCTGCTGATTGCTCGGCACCCGGATCGGAAATAATGTAGGCTTGCAATCCATTGTCAAGTTGAATTTTAGCAGTTTTGCGCTCTGATAAGTCTGGTGTTTTGATTTTTACGTTGTTTTCGTTTTTAATGTTTGTAAAGCTGCATAGGACCAGCGCCAGCAGGCAAAAACTAAAGTGTTTCATAGTGTTCCTTGACTAAAGAGTGAATATAATCAGCGCGCAATTTTCGGCGCACATGTTTGTCTTTTTCGCTGGAACCTGGAAATTGTTCCATGTTGATTTCATCGCCAACCGCAAGGCTAATCCCGCCCCCTTTGATTGTGCGCTTTTCGCCGAGTTCTTTTTCAACGGTTTGTGGAGGTGGTAGTAGATTGTAGGTATCTAGCGCTAAAGGATGAAAGTGGGTTTTGGTTCCTGATTTTTTGGCCATCAGGTAAAACATTTCGATGCTCGATGGATCAAACTCTGCTGGAGACACTGTTCCATCTGCCTGTGGGCGATCACGTCCGCCGCTTGGGGCAACATAAATGACCTTACCACCCTCGGTAAGCATTTCACGCATGATTGTCATCGTCTTTTTGTTGTGCATGAGTTTTTGCTCTTTTAGGTCTGGGTCGTTATCGATATGACGTTTGGAATAAATGCATAAAAGATTGCGGCCTAAACTAAATGGTACTGCAACAGGATCTGTTAGCACGCGCTCACCAGCTACAAAAATAACGTTTTCTCCGATCTCATTATGCGTTTTTTCAAGTAAGAGAGAAACGGCTTGTGGATCAGCCTCGACTTGGTGGTTTGCGTAAAAAATAACATTGTGGCCTTTTTTTAGATTGATTTCGATTTGATCGAAAATTTCTAAGCCATATGTTCTGCATTCATTGTAATCGAGTAGCGGACGCAAAAATTCAATGCCAAATAGGTAGTAGTTGAAGGGGGCAAGGATTCGCTTATGGTAAGGCTCGAACGAATAGGGTGATATGATTTGCTCGCGTACAAGCTCAATATAAACATCAAAAAGCTGCGCATGATTTTCTATCGAATCGCCTTTGCGCTCGACAACTTCTGCATAGCTTTCATAAAACCCAATGAGGTTGTCTTTTACTCTTGGTTCCAGCCAGCCTTTTTGGCAGTACTCTTGTGCTTTGTCTTGAAAGGTCATATTTCTATGGGTTGATCATTTATGCTAGAGTAAAACTCAAAGTCGTTAAGATGCAAGCTATCTTTTGTTTTAAATTTTAAAGCGCCGTTTAAATTTTTAGCCATTACGATCAATGCATCACGACCCTTCTTGCCCAAATATTGGTTAAGATGGGGATGAACATGCAATTCAAGTGCATATTGCTCGTGTAGATTAACCAGTTTTTTTAAGGCGCGCTCGATCTCAATTTCAACGCTTTCATATGTTTTGATTTTTCCTGCACCCTTACAATAGGGGCAGTTAGTCAAAAACATTTGGGAATGAGATTCACGTGAGCGTTGACGCGTTAGTTGAATAAGGCCAAACTCTGTCATTTCAAGGATTGTGCATTTTGCAGTGTCGTCTTTCATAGCTTCTTGCAAGCGCGCACGTACACGGCGCTGATTCTTACGCGAGCGCATGTCGATGAAGTCGATAATGACAAGTCCGCCAACATTGCGTATGCGTAGCTGTTTTGCTATTTCATCCGCAGCTTCCATGTTGATGCGAACAAGTGCCTCTTCTAAATCCCTAGCAACATCTGCTTTGCTTCTCCCTGAGTTAACATCGACGGTGCACATTGCCTCTGTTTGGTCAAAGAATAGATAACCGCCGCTTGGTAGCCAGACTTTTGTACTCATGGCTTTGTCAATTTCACGCTCAACGCCGAAGCGCTCGAAGATAGGGATTTTGTCGCGGTAAAGCTCAATGCTGACTTGATGCTCATCCGCATAAGGGGTATAGATTTTTTTTGCTTGCTTATAGGTTTCAAGGTCATCGATGAGTAGTCGATCAAATTTTTTGTCCACAGCGGTCATAACAGCACGCTTAATGATGTCAGATTCAACAAAAAGGCGTTTGGGACCTTTAGCTTTATTGTATTCTTGAACAATCCCTTCCCATGTTTTGATGAGATCGTGAGCTTCTTGAGCCAATTTCTCAGGCGTAGCATGAACGCTCGATGTGCGGCAGATTAGGCCGACATCTTTGGGCATTTCAAATGATTTGATGATCTTTTTTAGTTTTTCTCTAGCGCCGCGATCTTCAATCTTGCGTGAGACGCCACGATGAGGATTGTTGGGAATCATGACCAAGTACCTTCCCGCAACACTGATATTAGAAGTGAGGCGAGCTCCTTTTGACCCGATGGGCTCTTTGATAGCTTGGACAAGCACTGGTTGGTCGATCTTAAGATGCTCTTGAATGTCGGCAGTCTTTAAGTTCTTTTGAGGTTTTGACTTTTCTGCCATCTCTAGATCCATGCCAAACATCTCTTGGAGCTTCTGGGTGTTTTCCAAAATATCTGAGATGTGGATAAATCCATTACTGCCCTCATCGATGTCGATGAATGCTGATTGGATGTTGTGCAAAATATTAGTGACTTTACCCCGATAAATATTGCCTGTAATGGGTTTGCTCGAGTTGCGCTCGATCACAAGATCGGAAAGCACCCCATATTTCAATAGAGCAAGACGGATCTCTTTGGATCCAATGTTTAAAAGAATATCTTTCATGATAGATATGACTCATAGATGATTTTTACTTTTTCATCCAGTGTAGCATAAGACGGCCTTAATGTAAATTTTCGATTAGATGGCCAGCTAATAGCTTTTCAGTAGCTTTGATGGTTAGAGCGATAGGCAGGCCACTGGCATAACTGTGGCATTTAACGACAACGTGATTTAGGCCAAGAAGCAGTGCACCTGGGAACGTTTCAGTATCAAGATTTTGTGTGACAGCTTCATTGTTAGGTAAAAGGCTTTCGAAACGATTTAAAAGATATTGTGTAACCCCTTCTGCTGTCTTCAAAAAAACATTTCCTGTAAAACCGCCGGTGACTAAAACATCAACAGCGCCCTTGAAAACATCTTTTCCTTCAATATTGCCGACAAAGTTTTCAGGGAAGAGGCTTTTGAGTTTTTTGTAAGCTTCGCGCAGCTCCTTATGACCTTTTAATTCCTCGCTCCCGATGTTGAGCAGAGCAGCTTTGGGCATCTCAATACCGCGCGTTTTTTGAAAGGCGATGCCCATGCGGGCCATTTCAATAAAATGCTCAGTCTTTGCACTTAAATTTGCTCCAACATCGAGAACCGCAACAGGATTATTCTGCGTCGGGAGCATAGCGAGTAGAGCAGGGCGGGGGTTGGAAGGCAGAGGAGGTAGGTGAATTTTGGCAGCGGCTAGCATAGCTCCAGTATTCCCGATACCAAGATAAGCTGAGATGTGCCCTTCTTTTAAAAGGCGCATGCCAATGTGCACAGACGCGCTCTTTTTTTGACGGATAGCAGTTAGGGGATCTTCGTTGAGTTCAATGACCTCTTTAACAGGAATAAACTCTACAGATAGGTGGGCAAGGTCAAGCTGATTATAAGCAACAATTACATCGCTTGTTCCAAATAGCGCAAGATGAGCGCCGTCTAATTGAGCTGCGATTTCTTTGAGCAGATCTGCTGACGGCAAATCTCCGCCCAGCAAATCAAGACCAATGAGGTGTTTGCTCAATTACTCGCCTTTAGCCCATACAACAGAGCGTCCGCCGTAGTGGCCACAAGCGCCGCAGACGCGGTGTGGCAGAGTTGGCTTGGCGCAATTCGTGCAAGTGTGTGTAAACTTGTCCTTTTTTGCATGGTGAGCGCGGCGTGTATTTTTACGTGCGTTCGAGTGGCGATTACGTGGTACTGCCATGTTACGATTCCTCTTCTAATTTTAATTCTGAAAAGGGAAAGCACAGATCGTGCTCTTCTTTTTCCAGAAGTGGTTTTAATAGTTCACGCTCAGGGCATTTTCCCTGGCATTCTGCAAGCATTGGCACCTCGAGCAAAAGAGCCTCGCGGACCAAACTGTCAGGCTTGTAGGCTGCGCTCTTGATCTCTTCTGGGGCTACCGTGTAGGTGGCTTTACCCGTTTTGATTGGCACAACTGTCATTTTGTTACAAATGGCACACGGGAGCTTTACCTTTGTATGTGCCTCTAAATCAATCACTAAGTGATCTCCAGACAAATAAGCCCTGCCTTTTACAGCAATTGGGCACTCAAATTTGAGCTCGGCCTCTTCCACCTCCATAAAGGCTGCAGGCAGCTTCTGGTCAATTTCGTGAGTCTTCCCACTTTTAAGGCGATCGATATAAATGACATCAAGCATCTTGCCATCATATCAAATCTCCTTTTTTTTGACACGAGCAATTTTTCATCAATTAAAAAATTTATTTCGCTTTTCAAACAATCGAAATTAGTCGCTTGAGGAACTCATCTCGGATTCGTCTAAACAATCTTTGACCTCATCATCTGAAAAATAGTCCGCATACTCTTTGATCTTGTTATATTCACTATCATCACACCGCGCAAGCCATTGCTCAACCAGTTCTATTTTTCTATCTTTAAAGGTATTAGAACTTAATACATCGTGAATTAGCGTAATATCAGCTAAAACCATACCAGTTAAACTACCATGTAGACCATCAAGCTTTGTTTCATCACAATTGATCGCATGTTCTATTAGACAATATTGGACCTCGTCATCGGAATGCTCAACCGCGTAGTCTCTGATATTGTCATATTCGCTATCATCAGCATTGTCTATCCAACTCTTTATGTGTTCCTCCCTAATATCGGGGTTTTCGAAGTAATAGGAACTTATAACTTCATTAATTCTCTCAGGGTCGTCCAAAATTTTGTCTTCTAAGTCATCGATCTTGTCCGGTTTCATCATAAGAACATGACATATTTCAGAATCGGAATCTTGATAATCAAAGCGATCATAATTTTCTGAAACTTTTGCACGGTGTTTCACTAGGGTTTTTAACTTATCTATTACATCTGTAGACCAACCCTTACAATCCTTGTGTAAAAATAGGTAATTTATCAAATCTATGACAAATTTTTCCATTGCGCCTTGCAAATCATTTGGAAGCTCACGTAGCAGATTTGAAATATTAATTTTTTCATCAAATTTAAGAGGAGCAATCGAAAGATCTCCGCCGGAGATTAATAAGAGCTTAACCAGCTCAACATTTAGATGAACCATTGCGATGTGCAGGGGTGAAAGGCCATTGCTATTTAAAATATTAGGGTCGGCACCTTTTTCTAGAAGTAGTTCAACGACTTCAATGTGTTGATTGTAGACTGCGTTGTGAAGAGGGGTATCACCCGACGTGTCTAGACTATTTATTTCCTGCTCTAACGGCCCAACTAATTCCTGGATAGCTTGGCTAGAACCCTGAAAAGCAGCAAAATGCAGTGCTGACTTTTTGCAGGAGTCTAGCTCATCCAAGTAGGTACCATCCTTGATCAACAGTTTTAGGCATTTCATGCGATTCAGCTCTATTGCTAGAAACATTGGCAATCCTGAGTCTTCATCGTTTGAAAAGCTGTTCTCGCTGGAGGTATCCATATCTGATCCGCGCATGTAACTACCATCGGGTTCATCATCAGACACATCAGATTCACTTTCAGATGTACTCATCTTGGAGTGCTCACTTAATTCGTCTGAAGATTTTGAATTTGTTAAATTAGAAATGCTAGCATCCAAGAGAGCTTTTAACGCGTTTGAGTCATCAATAGTTATCGCAAAAAGGATGTTATTGTGGATATGAGAGAAATCATTGCATTGGCGGAGAAGTTTAACTAGAAATTCTCTATCCTTCATCACAATAGCTGTTGCGATTAACTTCTCAAAAACTTCCAAAGGTGAAAGCTCTGCAGCAGAATCAACAATTTCTTTTTGTAGTGACTGATTTTTTATCCACTCAGCTAAAACGGGTATTGGATTATCAAACTTTAAGTAGTTGGGTAAGTCTTTCCAAAAATCTGTAGGTGCTGTAGTGACTCCTTTTTTCGTTGTCCAAAAATTCATCAATCCATATTCAAAAAATAGATCATGAGTAAACTGTTTATCTAAAACAATGCCATCTTCTTCAAGAGAGGGATCAACGCTCGTTAGTTTACTACCTTTCGCCCCTCTTGCAAGACTAGACGCCAGCTTTTTCCATTCCGTTACTCTTTTCTTTTTCAGTTCTGGATTTGCCCCTGCGATAGCCTCTTTTATCAATTTCATTTTTAGATCTTTGTCGAACAGACTTTTAAAATCATCTGGTGCTTTTGAACTTGATCGTTCGAGCAGTTGTAACATGATATTTAAATAAAAAGGGATGCAGAAAAGTCTAGGGTTTTGCTGGATATAATTCTGCAAATTCGGATGATTTTTTGAAACATCTTTCGGATTTAGAGACTCTAATATTACATCAGAGTGACCAGTATCGATATTAAGAGTAGGCAAATCTGCGGTTGGTAACGTTAAGATAATGCGGTGTTTTGTTTCTATCAAGCTAGTAATTAGCTTATTCCTTTCTAGAGGAGGCAAAGACAAAAGAGCTTCGGCAGCATCTAGAACGCACACAAAAATTCTAGAACTGTACTTTAACACATCAAAGACTTCATTTTGTAGACGTTTATCGTTAACAACTTCTTTGGTGGATAAAAACAAGTATCGGTCGGGTTCGTAATCCGACAAAAATTCTTTAATAAGAAATGACTTCCCTATTCCCTTATCTCCTGTAACAACGATGAGCCCTTTAGCTTCTAGAGCCTTTTCCAAATACTTTGTTTCCTTTCGAGAAATTTTATCCATGGCTGTGTTGCCAATCTGCTTTAACGTGCGCTCTGTAATGGTTTGTAATTTAATGGTAACCTCGGAACGTACCCGACTTTGATCAATAAATTGGGTCAAGACTTCATTAGTCAAGCGAGGGGTCAGTCTTTGTCCTCTGTGGTTGTGCATGAACCATTCAGTAGTGGCATAATAAAGATCAATAAAGAGCTGATCAAATCGACCTTTCCAATCTTTTTTGATGTTTTTTAAATTATCGATGATTGAATAAGAAAGGGGTTGAATATCTTTTTGGTTGAGGTGGAAGCGGAATGATCTTAAAAACTCTTGAAAGGTTTTTTTCGAGATTTTTTTTGCGCAATAGCTTCCAGACTGCTTACAAAGTACATCAAATAAGTCTTGCTTCTGACCGTTTACGGTAACGGTTACTTTTTTTCTTTGTCTGATGAAAGGTGTCGAAAATCTACCGTTGTTTATACATTTTTTTAAGGTGGCATCTACATCTGTATTTGTGTACACAATGATTTCTTGTTGTTGGCAGTTATTATTTTGTAAAGCCATCCAGCCTTGAAAAAACTTTCCAATATGCATTTTGACATTTTTTTGCTGTTTTTGATTCGATTCCTCATTAAAAAAGTGATTTATCTTTATCAAGTCCGTGTAACATTTAGCTTGAAACCCTCGAATGGTGGTTTGCCCATTTTTGTCTTTTGACTTAATCACTACATCATCGGCGTTACCGTAGCCTTTTGCTTCAAACATAGCCTCAAAAGGACGACCTAAAGACATAAGCTCGGTTACTTTGTGCAGTAAAACCAAAAACTGATAGTGAGCACCCCTAAACCCTGCTTGAAGAAGATGTTCCATAGGATATAAACTTGGCTTTTCACAGCTTCGCATTTGATCAATAATACGACTGAATGTTAGAAAGCCTTCCCTATCTTGAGGGGCTAAACCGTCAAAATGATCACGACCGTTATGAAGGATGGGAATTGGAGGAGTGCCTGATCCAGCAACTAAGCGCTCGCCATCATTTAAAAAAACTTGAATATTAGCACTAAAAATGAAGTTGATGGCATCAATAGGCGTTTTTACATTCTCACCTATTAAATGGCGAGAGAAAGGAACAAATCCTCGAGCATCTCGAAGATAAAATTTAACGTAGTTTTTAAATAGTTCTTCTTCGGAGCAGTACGTCAGTATGTTTTGTCCTAACTGGTTAACCTTTTTGCAAGTCTTTTTCAACTCCACTACAGCATCTTCGTTATTTCCTTTGAACAGTTCGAGTAGTTGCTCAGGGGTCTTGCCCTCAGCCTCTGGGTGGGATTCAATCACGGTTTGAAGGTTTGTGCGTAGTTTAGATTCATGTTTCACTAGCTGCTGATTTAATTCTTGAAATTTCGTTGTTTCGAATTTTTCATAAGCCTGTTGTTCCTGTTGGCCTTGATGCGAGTCAACAAGGCCTAAAAAAAGGAATTGCCGAATCTCTAAAGCAAAGCATTTGCGAATTTCGCTTTCATTGGCGCGGTTGAGTAGTTCGCTTATGAGTTTTTTACGGGTGATTTTGGGATCGTTGATAGAGTTAAAGAAGCAATCTCCATCCCCTGCCACCTTGCGAATTTTATAGATGGTGTCATCTACTTTTGAAGTGATTGTATTGTATTCAGCAGGCCTGTTTGTGGGGCGCGCAGATAGCGCTTTAAGATGCTCATTTATTTGAATTTTCCAAGCTAGAATTGTATCCGGGGAAATAGTCAATGTTTTACCCTCATGAAAGGTTTTGTTAAACAGCGACCTTGAGCTATTCAGTCCAAGTTAGCATCGCAGCGCATTAGAGCCTTAGTTTTTATCTAATTCACTAATAATTTCTTTGGCAAGACTATCAAGAAGTCTACATTCGCTATCAGCTTTTTTCGCCTCTTTAATACTGGTTTCATACAGAGCTGATAATTTGGCTTTTTCTGAAGGACTTTTTGCCTGGTCAACAAGTACCTCCTTCCAAAGCTGCAAGGAGGCAATTTTGACTTCCGTACTTTTTAGATAGGGAGTCCATTCTTGAGAGGGAGAGTTGCTGCTTCTTCTTTGTATGATTGGGAGTATGTAGCGTCTAATCATAAATGCACAGACCTTACTTGAAGCTTTTAGTTAAAATGCACATTCTCGCGCCTTTTAGCTCGTGTTATATTGTAGCTGCCGTTTTTATATCAAGGATAAATTCTCGAAGTGTATACCAAAGAGACCTTTAAAAATAATGTACAAAACGGGTTTGCACCGTCAATTTTGCGAGTAAAATGCCTTCAGATAAAGGGTAACGGCCTTTTCGCAATTTTTGATATCGGCATCTGATAACATCGAAAAAAAATTTCGCCGCTTTTCTTTTGCAAGGCGGCCACTATTTTGTACGATGCAACAGATGATTAAGTCAATTTCTCTTTCTGATAAAGGGGTGTGAGATTGAATCTTGCTAAAGGTTTTGTCATAACCATTTAGGTAAGTGATTTCTTCACAAAATTCTTCGTCAATCGTCTTTTCGATGCATTGAAAGGCATGCTCAACTAAATCCGTCATGTCCCAGGAGCGATAAAGAAAAGCTGTGTTGTTAAGAACTCTGAGTTGATTATTGCTAATGAATTGATAGTCGATGAATTTCATTAGAGGCCGTGAATAGCATTGCAAAATTTCTTCATAGTCAGCAATGTGTTTTAGCATTGTAGCCGAAAAAGGAAAAATCATGCCTTTTGGGGTGTGGTTCTTCTGTGCTAGTATGGTATGCAATAACAGTCGATGCAATCGACCATTGCCATCTCTAAACGGATGAATAAAAACGAATCCAAAAGAATAGATCGCAGCTAAGATAACTGGGAATTTATAATCTACTAGTGGCAATTGAAGTAAGCCGTCCATGAGGTCAGGAATATCTTCTGGTTTAGGAGGGATACATTCAACGTGAGCTATGAAATCGCGCATCATATATCCGACATAATTTTGAATTTTACGGTAATCAGATTCTTGAAATCGGTCATCAATGATTAAATTTTGCCAGGTAATGTGATCTGATTTGGTTGGAGTATGAGCAGTAGAACAGGCTTTGAGCTGTTCGATGTAACGCTGTGCTTTTTGCTGGCTAAGGTATTCACGTTCGACTTTCCAAGGCGATAGCGTTTCCTTATTAAACAGGTAATGAATTGCTCGGGTGATTACGCGGGGGTTCATAGATTGCATCATTTCAATCATCTTTTTGTTTAGATGCTTTTCTCTCCATTCTTCAAGCGCTTTAGTCTTGCGTACTAAAGGGCAGTAGCTGAAGGTGCCGAGTAAGCTGTCCCAAATGCGTTGACGATTTTTCAGTCTTCCTGAGGACGTGTAATAGCCCGACTTGGCGTTCCTATTCTCGCGTAAGATGCGTTAGCAAAACGCGTGAGATGCAAGATGAACGGCGAGCTAAGGTGGATCCACCTTAACGCCATTTAATTTTTTAGCTATACGCGATAAAATGGATGCTTGGTCAAGTTTTTGAAATAGCTGATCTAGCAATGACTGGTTGTAGCCTTGGTGCTTGAGCGCAAACTGTAGATGATCCAATGGATCTAGAATATTTTTAGGCTTATACGAAAGTGGATAGGTGTTATATTGGATTCCGTAAAAATAGATAGCCGATTCGCTGATTTTCAAGCATGGTAAAAAAACTATGTGTTTGTTCAATTGTCTTTATTTCAGTCTATTTTTGCTCAAAAAACCATCTATTTTTATAGATTTGATTAGATATCTATATCAAACTTAATATAAGTAGCTTAAAAGAGTATAGAAACCAGCGATGCAAATTTTGATTGAGCGCTTGAAAGTAGAAGTTGTTCCAACGCATGAGTAAGCTTTGGCTCTTTGAGGTTAGAGCCGTAGAATTCGGGAAAAAGCTCCTTTTGTGCGATGATGTTTGGAAGGGAGTAGTAGGGCAGATTAATGCGCAAAAGCTTTTGTGCGATGAATTGATCGAGGCGTCTTATAGAGTAGGTGACTGCTGTTGGAGTGCCGTGGAGCGCTAGCTGTAGATTGACTGTCCCAGAGGTAGCAATGGCAAGCTTGGCATCGTGCATGAGGTTGTGAGTATGGCGCTCATCGACAATTGGAAAATCATCTTTGTTATGCTTTAGAATCGCGCGGATGTGTTTTGCATGGGCGCATGAAATCACGGGCTGCAAGTTGTGCTTTTGAGAGAGCTTTTTGGCAACGCGTAGCTGAATGGGGAGATTGCGCTTGATTTCTTTTGTGCGCGACCCTGGGAAAATCGCCAGAATGGGCTTTTTTGAGAATTTTTTAGACCATGTCGGATCGTATTTAAACTCTTTAAATTCTTCAACCATTGGGTGGCCAATATAGGTTGCTTTGAGTGGGGTGTTTTTAAAGCAGGCAGGCTCAAAGGGTAGAATGCATTGGACCTCATCAAAATACTTGGCCATGGTATGGATGCGGTTTTTGCGCCAGGCCCAAACAGTGGGGCAGATGTATTGAATGATTTTTCCTTGAAAACCATTTTTGCGTAGTGCTTTGGCAATAAGCATGTTAAATTCTGCGTAATCGATGAGGATCACGGTTTTGGGGTTGCGCTTTAGTATCGCGCGTTTGACTTTGTGAAAGAGGAAGAATAGGCGTGGCAGGGCGGGGATAATATCTAAAAATCCCATGACTTCAAAAAGCTCTGTTTTAACGGGGCAGTCAATGGGGTATTTGCGCATTTGCGGGCCGGCTACAGCGGCTATTTTGATGTTGGGCTTAGCTAGTTTTTTTAAAAGACGTGCTCCGTGAAGGTCTCCACTTTTTTCGCCCGCAAAAAGAAAATAATCAATCATAGCAATTGCTCAGTTAGCCAGTTGGCTCCGTTTTTAAAGACTTCTGGTGAGGTGCCATGCCCCTTGTGACCGATAGATGGACCGACAATCATTTCTATGGGGCTTGAGCGGATGCGCTGCTCGTAAGCTTCGTTAGCAAGGTCGCGCACGAGATGAAAACAATTTTCTGATCCTGTGCGAGTGTCGCGGTTACCGATATAGAAGCGGATAGTGCGGTCGCAGAGTTTAGGAATAAGAGGCTCTAAGCTAAGGTGGCGGGGTGTAGAACCTGCAAATTCTTGTAAATAGTTGAGATCGGTCAGAGGAGCAAATCCTAAAATGGTGCGCACTAGGGGTGTACGAGCTGCTATGTGCAGGGCGCAGAATGCTCCACGGGATAGGCCTGCAACGGCAACTTTGGAAAGGACATTTTGGGCAGCTAGCTGTTCGATGGTTTGTGCCGCTTTGGCAAAAAAAGGCGAAAGGGGGTCGAGGCCTTGGTCGTAAAACTCTTTCCAGCGATTGATGGCTTTTGTTGGATCAAGATCAGGTCCATGTCCTGGAATTGTCAGAGAAAAAACGCGGATGCGCTCATTTTTTAAAAACTCGACTGGCTGGTTGAAGGGATCGAGATTAAGGCTTTCGTCGTCTGAGAGCGCAAAATAAAAAAGGCCTGGCAGAGGGCCTTCTTCTAAAGGGGGTCCTTTAAACAGCGGAACTGTCATTATTCCGCCTCTTTCTTGGCCTGCGCTTTCTTCTACGCAGTTTTGTTTCTGGCATGGGCTCTGAATTATCGAAAGCTTCTTTCCAAGTTGTATAGGTTTGCTTCAACTCGGGATCGATGCGCGTGCGCAAGTCTAAAAAGTCGATAGCTAGGTTAAATTCAGGTATTTTAGGTAGGCGCGCGCGTTTTTTTGTTTGCTCAAAAGGTGTCATGCGATACTGGCCATTGAGAATGGCCATCATCTTGCCAGCGATACGACGGGGAAGGTGAAAAAATGGTTCAAAAACTTCGCGGATCATATCGGCAACAGCTGTTTGAATGTCTCCGAGGTGAGGAGTGCGCTTGCAATCGATGAAGTGAGCTTTTAGGTGCGCAGTTAGAAGGGGGTAGACCAGTGCGCAAAGAGGAAGTGAGCGGTCGAGTTTTTCAAAGCGCTCTTTTTGCATTTCATCAATTTCTTGTAGGTAAGCAAAGACTTCATTGCCACCGGGATGCTCTAAAAAGTGAGCGATCTGTGGCAGAAGCATTTGCAAAACGCCATATTCAGTCATGAGCTTAAAAAAGCTTTCTGATGCGCCAGATTCAAGCATGCGTAAAAGCTCTTCAAGAACACGCGCTTGCGAGCTTTTGACAATTTCTTCTTTGCATTCTATGAGCGCAATGCGCGTGTCATGCTCGGCCTCTAGATTGAAGCGGGCAATGAATTTAAGAAGCCTGATCATACGCACGGGATCTTGCCGGTAGCGCACATAAGGCTCGCCAATCATTTTTAGGCAGCGCTCTTTGATATCGGGATAGCCGCCGACGTAGTCGATGACAGTTTGATCAAAACTGTCATAGAAAAGACCATTGATTGTAAAATCACGTCGGAGCACATCTTCTTCGGGTGAGCCCCAAATATTATCACGCGTAATCAGATCAGGAGACTCAGGATCGCCAGCGCGGAATGTAGCAACCTCGATGATTTTGCGGCCAAAGCGGATGTGGGCTAAGCGAAAACGACGTCCAATCAGGATGCACTGTCGGCCAAATAATGATTTGATCTCTTCGGGCTTTGCTGAGGTAGAAATATCATAATCTTTAGGGGTGTGTCCGAGTAGTAGATCACGCACGCTACCACCGACAAGGTAAGCCGTATGGCCGCCAGCGCGTAGCTTTTCAATGATGTAAAGGGCATGACGATCAATGTGGTCGAGCGCTATGCCGTGTTCTTCTTTCGGGTAGATATTCGGTTGCACCACCTGAGTATATTTTTATTAGGGTCAAAAGTCAAGATTTGTTAATCTGGTTTGATGATGAAAAATTTAGATTTGAAAACATTGGGGGCTGCGCTCATTTTGGGTGGGACAGCTCTAGGAGCTGGGATGCTGGCATTGCCAGTGGTGACAGCTCAGGCAGGGTTTTTGCCAAGCTTGTTGATTTACTGTATCTGCTGGGCATTTAGTGCCTGTACAGGGTTGCTTTTCGTGGAAATTTGTTTATGGATGCCGCAAGATGCAAATATCATTTCGATGGCATCACATTTGCTGGGTCGGTTTGGTAAAATAGTTGCTTGGATATTATACCTATTTTTATTTTACTGCCTTTCGGTCGCTTATGTTGCCGGAGGTGGTGGTTTTGTATCTCAGATTTTAGATCTACCCACATGGCTTGGATCCGTGTTATTTGTTCTTATTTTCGGCGGAATTGTTATCAGTGGTACGCGCTCTGTAGATCGCATCAACTGGATGTTGATGGCTGGATTGGTTATCTCATTTGTAATTTTTGTGGCAGTTAGCTTCGGCAAAGTCAAACCTGGGCTTGCCATGCGTTTTAATCTATGGCCAGCTTTTTTAGCTTTACCTGTGATTTTTACTTCATTTAGTTATCAGGGGACAGTGCCATCGATTGTTTCATACCTCAATCGCGATGGAGCTAAAGTAAGAAAGGCGATTTTATTTGGGACAGCAATTCCATTTTTAGCCTATATTATTTGGGAATATCTTATTTTGGGAATCATTCCACTGTCGGGTAAGTATGGATTATTGATGGCAAAGCAAGAGCAAATGACAGCTGTTGACCCGCTCAAGCATATTTTAGCCAATTCACCCATTTACGCAATTGGACAATTTTTTTCTTTTTTTGCCTTGACCACTTCATTTTTGGGCGTGACCTTGGGGTTGATGGATTTTATGTCAGATGGCTTGCAGATTGCAAAAAAAGGAGCACGCAAATATTTGTTGGGTGCAATCGTGTTTTTGCCTCCACTCTTAATCACGTTTATTAACCCAAATCTTTTTTATAAAGCACTTGGATATGCCGGTGGTGTTGGCTGCGCTTTATTGCTAGGCTTCCTGCCAGCTTTAATGGTCTGGGTTGGAAGATACAAACTCGACTATCCCAGCATCAATCGTCAACTGCCAGGTGGAAAGGGGCTGCTCTTAATTTTAATGGGATTTGTTGTCTTTGAACTAGCTATGGAACTCATTTCAGAACTGGTTTAAAAACTGATCTTTCCAGTGATAGCTGTCAAGAAGATCGCTTACATCTCTTCCTAGAATCGTATATGCAATGTAGAGCGCCTCAACACTGGCCAAGCCCCGTTTTGGGTCTGAGCAATCATCTTGGCGGCGTGGATAAGCAGTGCGATAGTTTATGGGCAAACTACGCCTTAAAACAGGCTCTTTTACCTGCCTTGCCATTACTTCTGCATATTTCCATGTCGCATCAATTAAAAATATCCCTAGATTTTGATCATCAACTGTTAATAATGGTGCCTCAAAGTCGAGCATCACATAGCCATTAAGGGATGGTAAAATGTCGCTAGGATAGGTGTAAAAGCGCATATCATCTCGCGACTCAAGGCCCCTTAAAGAGCATTTTTTTAAATTCTCACGTCTGTGACGTAAAATAATCGTAGGCGAAAAAGTCATAATTTCCTATATATAGATCTTAAGTATGTTATAGGAAGTACAAATTATGTTCCAGCTTTTATTGTCGGCGATGCTCTGCGTAACGCCTGTTGATTTATCCAAGCGTCTGCCCATTACAGATGACTACGACAAAGCTGTTAGCATTGCAAAAGTGTTCGACAAGCCGATGATCGTGCTCTTTACAGGGTCAGATTGGGATGTGGGATCGCAGCGATTCATCCATCGCATCTTAAATGAAAGCACTTTCTATGATGCGCTGAAAAAAGAATTTGTTTTTGCGCACATTGATTTTCCAGAACTTGAAACGCATAAAGCAAAAGTTATTGAGCGCAACACAAAACTAAAAGACAAATTCCAGGTAGAAGCATTTCCGATGCTGGTATTACTTGATGCCGATCAAAACGAAATATCGCGCGCTGGGCTATTTTCTGATGATCCTGAGCAACTTGCCGCGCATCTAAAATCCCTTTTATGCAGATACAAAGAGATTGAAAAAGGGCTAATGGTAAAGCAAATTGACACAGAGCGTTTAAAATATCTTTATATCGATGCCAAAGAGTTAGGAGCGTCGCATATTCTTTCACGCCTGCTCGAGCGTGGTCTTGAAGCTGAAAAAGATCCGTTTTTTCTGCTTGAGCATTATAGCAACATGTTAACCAAAGGGCTTGCTCAAACCACAGAAGCTAATATGATGCGACAAAAAATCCTTTCTATGGATCCAGATAACACCTTTGGAGCGCATTACCGTTTAGCCGTTCTTGATTTTCAGTCAGCAGCCGAAGATGAAAAAGCCAGTGCAGAGACAGTTGTAGAGCCGCTTTTGACCTATATTAAAAAATTTGGCAAAGCCGATGCAGAGCACCTTTGGCGCTTACACATGATGGTTTCACAATATCTTTTCAGCAAAGGTGAGTTGCAAACAGCGCTTGATCATGCGCGCATTTCGTATCAAGAAGCGCCATCATTTATGAAGCACGAAGTTTTTCAAACTCTTGAGCATCTCAAAAAAGAAGTTGCTAGTAACGCCTAAGCTTTGCTAGTCTGGCTGTATGAGCATTGCAGCAGTCAATCAAAGAGTTAATGCTTATTGCGTGCAAGCGCAGTGGGACATGCTTTTGTATAAAACCTGTCACCTTGGTCTTACAGCGCTTTCATTCGTATCATTTGCCAGTGCCGTCCGTAACCCCCTTAGCAAAGTGACTGTTGGAAAAGTCGGGTTTGTATACCTTTTCTATCGGATTGCCACGCACATGCTGCTAAAATCAGAAAAAATAAAACAGGCGTATGTAGGGAAAATCACTCAAGAATACACAAACTATTTAGCAAAGGCAGATCCACGATCAATAGAAGTTGCAGCCCCAGCTGTTCGCGCTACATTATGCTTAGTACAATGGACAACAGGCATGCAGTGGATAAGCCTTATTAGCAATGCCTATTCAGTTGCTAATCAACTGTCCCAGTTTATCCCTAAAAATGACTTTAAAGAGGCCTGTGAACAGGAAGCAAAAGATCTTATCGTTTCAGCCATTGCAATACATGCAGAAACTCATTTGGATCGGTTATCAACAGTTCAAGGTTTTGTTTTTGGATTAGACTTCCCGTCTATTAAACAAATCATCCACGCCCGCTTGCAAGCCGATTTAGCAAATCGACTCATGAAACGCCTGAGCATCGACAATAAACACAAGGATGAAGTAGACAACATTGTATTGGCGGTTATTAATAGTCTTGATGATCTTTATCAAGATTGGGAGCATGTAGCAAGGTAGGTGTTACTTTGTAAAACTTGTACATTTTGGACTTGCTAACTCCAAAAAGACGGTATATCTGGAGTTAGCAAGTCCAAAATGTACAAGTTTTAACCGATTTTCTTGAATGGGACGATCTTCATGAGCTCTTTGGGGATCTCGAAGAGAAATCGGGAGGGGATCGATGGAGTGTCTTTGCCGTAACGTTTGCGGTTGCGAGACATGGAAAGGGTCAGATGCTGTTTAG
>JAUILX010000121.1 GCA_030433395.1 Chlamydiia bacterium | reverse complement strand
GCGTGTGCTGAAGCGTGGAATGATTTTTCTGAGGAACCAGAATTTGTGACTTCTTTATGTTCTCGAGATTGGGCTATAATGTAATGCTAATATTTTCAATTAGTATAAGAACAAGGTTGTAGTTGAATATGTCTTTCGCGATATCAACAAGCGCATAGGGATCTCTCAATATGAGACAGCTAATAGAATCTTTGCCGAGTGAGCTTAAAGGCTCTCTTCCTAGCATTGCAGAACTTGAGCAAGAACTAGGAGACAAAAGCTAGTTATTTAAGGTCAAAGGGGGAAGGTTTGGCGTCTTTGGCAAGGTAGGTTTTGACTGGAGCGCTGTGGCCGCTTTCTAAAGCCTGAATCCAGTCGGAGGCTGTGGTGATGAAGCTCGATAGCGCGAGTAGGAGTTTGTCAACGGTTAGGTGCTTGGTGGGTAGGTAGCGGAAGAGAGCAAGGGTTCCTTTTTGCTCAATATAGCAAAGGGTTTCAAGGGGTGGCTGGGCAAGGCCATTGTGAATGAGGGCGTTTTTTAAGACGTCGGCTCGATATTTGCCCGGAGGCAGCTCAAAAAGAGAGGATCCAAGAAGGATGCGCTCGTCTGTTTCGTCAGGTTCAATTTGTATAGCAATAGATTCATCAATGATGACTTGCAGGGCGCCGTTTGCGTCGGGGATCAGGTCAACTTCTAGGGCTTGAGCCAGCTGATCAACCATATCTGCAAAACCGATGTAATTCATTCTTCTTCCTCATCTAATGCATCTTCCAGTTCTGCGAGAGCTTCGATGAGTGTCATGAGCATATCTTGGCGGTGTTTGTCGTTTTTAAAAAGACGGGGGGAGACTCCGCGCATAGCATCACGAAATTGAGTGAAGATGATGATTTGGGCAATGATGTCATTGCGAATGCCAAGGGCATTAGCTAGTGCAAAAACTTTAGTCGGGGAAGGGTAGCGCTCTTTGAGAAGACGCACAAGTTGTTTTGCAAGGGATTCAAAGTGGAGCTTGGGATTAATGGTCATGTCGTTTTTGATGAATTCTTTAACAACTAGGTTGGCTCTACCGAGAAAAAAGCTATAAACTCCAAGTATTGCTTGCATGTTGCGAGCCTCATCGATGAGACTTTTAAGCTCGCCATGGCTGATGGATGAGCCTTTTGCTGTTAGGTCTGATCGAAGGGCTTTGAGGATAAACTCGATGGCTTCTCTCATTTTGCTGTAGTTGAATTTTTGGATGAGCTCTTCGAATAGGGTATTGGCATCGCGAGGATTGCCTGTGATGTCTCGGTAGAGATCTCGCAGTGCTGTGGGGTTTGCAAGTTCTGTATGGGCACGGGCAATATCGCCCATGTTGCGCCCTGATGTGACCTCGCGTCCGCGCAATTGATTGAGGCGCTCTTTGGCTTCTTTGACCCGCTCATGAGCGCGCGAGCCGGGAGGAAGAGTTTCGAGGAGGTAGTCAAGGGCTTCATCGGCAAGGGCTGGGTCGGAAAAGAGCTCGTAGGTGCGCTCGATCACTTCGTGAACGGTGGCAGCGTTTTGGACTTGGGCGTTTAAGCTCATAAGAGAGCGAGCACTCATTTCTGAGTTGCGTTTCTGGTAGAATTTTGCGACATTTTCGGCTTTATTGCTGTCAGCTTTTGCTTCAGGCTTGGCCTCTGGCTTGGCGGTTTCGGTGGATTTTAGTTGTCGCTCTTTAAGTGTTTTGAATTGTTTTTGTTGGGCCAAAGGATTAAAAGCGCTATGCTCTGTCCAGCTTTCAAAGAGGGCTTTGGAAGCTTCTTGACGGATCTCTTTTGCAATGCCTGCTTTTTTTGCGATTTGGGCACGCTGCGCTGCTGATGACTCAGGTGCGTTTTCGATTGGTGAAATGTGCTCGCCCATAACTTACTTTAGCTGGATACGGCCCAGTGGTTGAATGCGGATTTCTGGAACGATCTCTTGGTATGAGACGACTGCGAGTTCGGGATACTCGGCTTCGATGAGTTTGCGCACAAAGCGGCGCACATCCATGTTAGTGATGATCACTGGTGGCTGTCCTTCTGGCGGTGTGGGTGTGATCATTGAGCGCATGGAAGACATGATTAATTGGACAGAGTCGGGATCTAGGGCAAGATAAGATCCTGCAGAGGTTTGTTTGATAGCGCCGCGTACCATGTCTTCGATTTCTGGGTCGAGCATGTAAACGGAAAGAACTGACTGTCCTAAAGAGTATTTGTAGCTGATGTAGCGCTTTAGAGATGAGCGCACATATTCAGTTAGCAAAACGGTGTCTTTTTCTGACTGAGCCCACTCGCTGAGCGCTTCCATGATTGTGCGCAGATCTTTGATCGAAACTTGTTCTTGGACAAGGCGTCTAAAAATTTCTGTGAGTTTTTGTAGGGGTACAAGGCGCGTGACTTCTTTGCTAAGGTCGGGATAGGATTTTTCAACAAATTCTAAGATGCCGCGCACTTCTTGGATGCCGAGGAATTCTCCTGCATTGTGGCGGAAGAAGTAAGATAGATGCAGGATCATCACTTCTAATGGATTCCAGTATTTCATGCCGCTTTTTTTCAGGATGGATTCATACTTAGTTTCGACCCAAAGTGATGCTGAACCAATGGCATTTTTCGAGGAGGTATAGGGCAGGTTATAGCGGCGCAAGTTTTCTTCAGTTTCGTTTGTGAGGAGATAGTTTTTTAGTACTTTGCCTCGTACGATGGGAACCTCATTGAGGTAGATAGCGTATTCATCTTCTTCGAGTTCTGGAGCTTCAGTGCGCACGTGTACGCCTGGAAAGCGCACGCCCAGATCTTGGTAAAGCGCTGCTCGCATTTTAGGGATCATTTGTTCAACAAAAGCTGTTCCAGATTTGTCTTTGCGGATCTGATCAGAAAGGTATTTTCCTGTTTCTAAGATGACTGGAAGTGTTAAGGCATAGTCATCAGTGCCGCCGCGAACAACAGAGTGTCCTTCGACATCTGTTTCCATAGATCCGCCAGATGCCATAGTGCGCTTTGCTGTTTTATATTGCTTATACCAGCGCCGACCACTGATCCCGCCAATGATTAAGGCTAAGGTTAGAAAAAGGGTCGTTGGAAATCCTGGAATCAGACCTAGGACGATCATCACAATGCTAGCAAGAAATAAAGCTTTGGGCTGGGCAAAAAGCTGCTCTGTAAGATCTTTTCCTAAGTTGGCATCTTTCTTTTCGCTTGAGACGCGTGTTGTTACGATACCAGCTGAAAGGGAGATCAAGAGAGAAGGGATTTGTGATACAAGGCCAGTACCAATTGAGAGCAGGGTGTAAATTTGAGCTGACTGAAGAGCTGTCATACCATGTACGGTGATTCCAATGATTAAACCGCCGATAATGTTGATGGCCGCAATGACAATTCCAGCGATGACATCCCCTTTAACGAACTTCATCGCACCGTCCATGGCTCCGTAGAGCTGACTCTCTTTTTGCAATGAGAGGCGCAACTCTCTAGCTGTGTTAGAATCAATCACTCCAGAGCGCAGATCGGCGTCAATACTCATCTGCTTACCTGGCATTGCATCCAAGCTGAATCTGGCGGCAACCTCGGCCACGCGCTCAGCACCTTTGGTCACAACAATAAACTGAACAATGGTGATGATTAAGAAAATCACACCACCGACGATGAAACTACCTCCAACAACGTATTGACCAAACGTTTCAATGATCTCACCAGCATCGGCATGCAAGAGAATCTGACGTGTCGCAGAAATTTCGATACCTAGCCTGAAAAGGGTTGTAATGAGCAAAATAGATGGGAAAATCGAGAGCTGCGTAGCTTTTGCGATGTAGAGGGCGACCATCAAAATGCCGATAGAAACGGTTAAGTTAATGGCAACAAGGGTATCGATCACATGGGGTGAAATCGGAATGATAATAACCATGATGATTGTGACAA
>JAUILX010000120.1 GCA_030433395.1 Chlamydiia bacterium | reverse complement strand
TATTTATTTGACCAAGATAAAAAAGAGGGGTGTCTTCTTGAAAATCAAATGAATAAAATGCTTTATCAATTTGACGTTATAGTAGGATGCACTGGTTTTACAAGCATACCAGCTTCAATGCACCGGTGCCTGCATCCCAACTGTGTTATGATCAGCGTTTCGTCATCTGATCATGAGTTTGATGCTTTTCATCTAAGAAAAAATGTGCCTGAGGTATCTAATTGTCACCTTGATCTGAAAATCCATGGACGTTTACTTGTCAACTGTGGATTCCCTGTAAATTTTGATGGCAGCTTCGATAGTGTGCCCGCAAAAGATATTCAACTAACTCGTGCATTGCTGGCAACTGCAATTTTTCAAGCTTGTGAAATGGATGAGTTTGTTAATGGATTTTTACCTTTAGATATTGAAGCGCAAAGAGACATTGTAACCGAGTATTTAAAGATTTGTTCGCATCGGACAGAAAGTTCAGATATTGGTAACCCAACCTCAGAATTAGAGCTTGCACATAAGCTCTAGTTGCATGTAGCTGTTTTTTCTAGGCTGCTTCTGATTGATGAATTTCAAGAGTATGGAGCAGCTTGTTTGAATCATTAAGCAGGCGCTCCTCAGAAACTTTTCCATCTTCTAGCTCTTCTATTCCTAACATCAAATCTTCCGCCTGGCTTTTCGCTTGCTTGATGTAATCACTATGCTGGACAATGAGTGTCACAGCGCTATAAATACCTTCCGCATAACGGGGGTGCTCCAAAATCCATTGGTCTGCTGTTTTTAAGGAATCTTTAAGCGCGTAGGTTGCCCATTTGTGAGGAATGCTGCCAAGCGATACTCCCACTGCTTTGAGAGCTGTATCAAATGCATCGAGATGTAGATCTGTTGCCTTATTCAGATATTTCTCATAAGCATCATAGAGCTCAGATAACTTTGGGTCGATCTCAGATGGATCTACAAGCCCTTCTTCGATTGCATGTAAGGTAATTTCATCGAAGACGGAATGAATTCCGCTTAAGATGTCAGAGTCCATAAGACCTTCTTGCTTAATTAGTATCGCCATTTCAGCGCCTAATTTTTTCATATCAATATCACTAGGCATAATTTACCCACATTTAAATCAAATTAGTTTTATATAGTTAATTTAACTAATTAGGATTAATTAAACAAGGGCTACTTGTTCTTCGAGAGCTGGATGTGTTGGGGCAACACCCATAGCATGCATGCCGTTATCGACATAAAGCGTTGCACCTGTGATAGCTTGAGCAAAAGGTGAAAGAAGAAATAAAGCAGCATTGCCGACATCTTCTGCTTCCATATCACGCTGAAGAGGTGCATTTGCATGAGAATAGTTGATCATCTTATCAATAAAGCCTATGGCTCTAGCTGCTCTAGATGCTAAAGCACCTGCTGAGATAGTGTTCGTACGAATATTCCATTTACGGCCTGCTTCCCAAGCGAGCGTGCGCGTATCACTTTCGAGGGCAGCTTTTGCAGAGCTCATGCCGCCACCGTAACCTGGCACAGCTTTTTCTGAGGCAAGATAGGTAAGGCAAACAGCTGCTCCACCATCATTCATATGAGGACCAAAGTGTTGCAGCATGCTGACAAAAGAGTAGCTTGATGAACTAACCGCAGCTAAGTAGCCTTGGCGTGAGGTTTCAAGAAGGGGTTTTTTTACTTCTGGGCCGTTGGCCAGAGAATGAACAAGAAAATCGATTTTGCCAAAGTCTTTGGAAACCGCCTGGGCAACCTCGTGTATGGTGTAGCCATCGGCGTCTTTATAGCGTTTGTTGTTTTTAATTTCTTCAGGGACGTCTTCGGGATGGTCAAAACCTGCGTCTAAGGCATACACCTTTGCAAAGCTCCAAAGAGATCCGTCTGCTAGTTTACGAGATTCATCAAATTTGCCCTGGTCCCAAGACATTTTGAAGATTTTGAGGATGGGTGTCCAGACACCTAAAACAACTTCGCAGCCAGCCTCAGCAAGTGCTTTAGCAATGGGCCATCCGTAACCTTGGTCGTCTCCAACTCCTGCTACAAATGCGCGTTTTCCCTTTAGATTAAAATGTGTCATGGTTTCCTCTTTCTTAAGTAAGTTGCCAAAGGTATCAAATTACGTTAATTTTATGCAACCTGATCGCGCATCCAGCCTTCTGCTGTTTGTGTGCGCTTCCAGTCTGTTGTTGGGTAACTTTCTGTCTTTTTAGCGCGTCTTGTTTTAACGCTGTTTGCGACTTTTTTTGGGGCTTTGACCGTTTTAGGTTTTGCCTTGCGCTTTATTAATGCCATGTTTCCTCCAAATTTAACATACGTGTTCATATCAATTCTCAAGTATACATATTTTGTCATTTATAACAAAGGAATATTTTATATTTTAATATAGTGCTAAGATATCGTGCTTGTCAGATAAACCCTCAGGTGGTATATGTAGCCCATGAAATTTCAAAATTCTTCTGCTTTTGAAAAGCATTTGCGCGAAGCATTTCCACACAATCTCTCTCAGTGTTTTGCACTTATCATTCCTAGAGCAGATGAGCGGGAATCAGCTGCTTGCCAGCTTATCACTGTTTTACAAAAAGCAGATCCCAAATTAAAAGTTTATAAAACCTTTGATTTTGACAAAACACTTATTGAAATCCAGGAAAATTCTCTTTTCGGTGACTTGCCCATTGTTTATTTGGATGGGGTAGAGACTATGAGTAAGGTGCAGTGGAAAGGGCTTATTGCTGCAATTAAATACTTGCCTCCAGGCGTGCGCTTGATACTGGCCGGAGCAAATATTAAGACCTGCTCAAATTTAAGCACACAAGCAAAGGATTGCCTTGTGATGCTTGATCTCACGGCTGAAAAACCCTGGGATCGTGAAAGACGCATTGCTGAGCAGTTGATGAAAAAAGTTTCGGAAAATGGCAAAACAATGGAGCCTGCTTGTTTGGATTATTTGATGCAAGCGATTGGTCCAGAGCTTGGTTTGCTTGAACAAGCGCTTGAGAAATTGATTTGTTACGTAGGTGATACAGCTCATATTGATTTAAAAGCGGCCCATAAACTTGTGCGCCCATCTAAAGAACAATCGCTTTGGCAACTTGCTGAAAAGCTCATTTGGGATAAGGTCATGCCTCGCCGCGTTGAATCCAATGACTTTCCAATGCTTGTCGGGGCATTGCGCTATCAACTTGAATTAGGGCTTTGTATGACAATTGCTCCTGAGCAGCTTAAAGAGCGTTTCCCGACCTTAAGAGATCGCTCGCTTTCTAAATACCAAAACTACCGCTATCCAGCGCAGTATTTTCAAAAGGCGCTACAGGCCCTTTACACATCAGAGCGCGCTTTTAAAAACGGCGTTTCTGATGGAGGTATTTGCTTTGATCTTTTTGCCGGGAAGTTATTTGTATGACACTGCACCTTTTACCAAATCTTCTTGCGGAGGGACTCGATCCAAAATCAGCGTTTGTTCCTATTCTTTACGATATCATCCCCACACTTAATGGTATTATCGGTGAGTCTGAGCGCAATACGCGCCGCTATCTCAAGCTGTTTCGAGATGACTTTCGAGATGTGCCCATCGAGCTACTCAACGAACATCAGCGTGGGGTGCATCCTTTGCTTAAAACCCTTGAGAAAGGGGAGTCGTGGGGTCTTATTTCCGATTGTGGACTTCCACTACTTGCAGATCCTGGATCGAAGCTGGTTGCTGCTGCGCGTGCTAAAAAAATCGATATCCAAGTCTATCCGGGTCCATCCTCGATTATTCAAGCTCTGATGCTCTCAGGCTTTTCTGCACAAGGGTTTACTTTTCATGGATATTTACCTCGCGATCCCACTCGTCGCGAACAAGCCCTTAAGGCGCTTGTTACATCCGTGCGCAAAACACGCTTAACACAAGTGTTTATTGAAGCGCCTTATCGCAACAATCATATGCGCAATGATCT
>JAUILX010000119.1 GCA_030433395.1 Chlamydiia bacterium | reverse complement strand
TAGGATGGGGAATTTAGCAAGGAGGAAATCATGGATGTTAATATTGGCTTAGAGTCGGCTCAGAGGGAAGAAATTGCGGAAATCCTTAAGGTGCTGCTGGCTACGACCTATTCGTTTTATACTAAAACGCAAAATTATCACTGGAATTTAGTTGGAAAAGAATTTTATAGTGTTCATCTTTTGCTGCAAAAGCAGTATGAAGAGCTAGCTGAAGCTATCGATGAGATGGCAGAAAGGGTTAGGGCTCTGGGATTTTTTGTTTCTGGGGGTTTAGGCATTTTTAAAGAAAAAAGTTTGGTCGGAGATGAGTCGAAAGTAGACTTGTCAATAGAGGAAATATTAAAGAGTCAAGTGCTTGATCATGAAAAGATTATTGTGTTTATTCGCAAGGCTTTGCCTGGTGTGGAATCTACGCATGATGGCGCTACTGCTGACTTTTTAAATAAAAGACTTGCTGTCCATGAAAAAATGGCCTGGATGATGCGATCAAGTTTGTGATATAATGGCAGACATGGATCCAAGAAAGATGCGGGAAGCCGTATATCAGATAGCCTATGCGCTAAACTTTGAAGCAGAAACAGATGTTATTAAGCTGGTCTCTGCTCAGCTAAAGATCAATCAAACGCACGCCAAGAATGCGCATGCTAGAGCATGTCTTGTGATGGGAAAGATGAGTGAGCTTGACGCCGCTATTGAAAATGTATCAAAAGAATACGCTATCGATCGGATTCCAAAAGCAGAGCTGACAATTTTACGCCTCGGAGCTTTTGAGCTCTTATTTGACAATGATATGCCAGAAAAAGTTGCTATTAGCGAGGCTGTACGTCTTGCTCGTAAGTTTACAACTACCGATGGCTCTCGCTTTATCAATGCTGCTTTAGATGCTCTTATTCCAGAAAAATCAATCGCTTAAACGTTATTCAACCTGGGGTATTGGCGGCCCTGCCAAACTCTTTTGTAAGGTAGATAGCGTTGGTGCTATGCGCGAGGCAATGCAGCTGGGCGAGCGTTTCATCGTGATTGGAAAAGGCTCAAATTGTCTTTTTGATGATCGAGGCTTTGATGGTTTGGTGATTTTAAATAAAATTGAATTCTGTGAGCGCTCGAGACGAAAGTATCACGTTGGCAGTGGATATAACTTCTCACTTTTGGGCTCTCAGACAGCCCGCGTTGGATTGGCTGGTCTTGAATTTGCATCAGGTATTCCAGGAACGGTTGGTGGCGCAGTTTATATGAATGCGGGCGCTGGCGGACATGAAACTTGTGATGTATTAGTTGAAGTTCAATACATGCATAAGAGTGGAAAACTTCAACTCATTAGTAGAGCTGATATGAGCTTTGCATATCGTACATCGCCATTTCAAAAAATGGAAGGAGCAATTATCTCAGCGCGTTTTGAGTTGGATGAGTGCGCAGCTGCCAAACAGAAGCAGGTAGATCTCATACGCTATCGTACATCTACGCAGCCCTACGGAGAAAAGAGCTGCGGGTGCGTTTTTCGTAACCCTGTCCAAGCCGGTGCAGGTGCTTTGATTGAGAAATGCGGACTAAAAGGCTTGCGGGTTGGCGATGTTGAGGTATCAGATATGCATGCGAATTTTATAGTCAATCGGGGAAGCGGCAGCTCAGATGATGTCTTAGAATTGATAGAAAAAATTAAGCAAATTGTTAAAGAAAAAGAAGGCGTAGAGCTTCAATTTGAGGTGAGCAAAATTGGATACTAGGTATGATCTTCATGTACATACAACTTCCTCTGATGGAACAAAAACTCCCTTAGAGGTATTAGAGCTAGCAGCCGAGGCAGGTCTTGGAGGGTTGTCATTTGCTGATCACGATACAGTTGCTGGCTACACAGACGTGGTTTTTGCACATGCAAAAAAACTCGGTTTAAAGCTTGGCCCTGGAGTCGAATTTTCTGCCAAACATAAAGGGCATAGTGTTCATATCTTAGGTTATGCAATTGATATTAAAAATGCTCACCTTTTAGAGTTTTGTCAAAAACATCAAAAAAGGCGGTATAAGCGCAATTTAGCTATGTGCCACAAGCTTGCAAAAATGGGAATGTCAGTTGGTGATGGTTGGCTGGTAGATGAAGCTGGCATGCCAATTCAAGGAATAGGGCGGCCGCACATTGCAAAAAAAATGGTCACTCGCGGTTTTGTCAAAGATATCAAGTCAGCCTTTACAAAGTATTTAGGCGATGGGAAGTGCGCATTTGTAGAAAGTGGGATTTTTTCTGTGGAAGAAACCATCGATTTAATTCACATCGCAGGTGGAAAAGCCTTCATTGCGCATCCACAACTTTGCAAACGCAACCGCTTATTAAAAGAGATTTTAAAGCTCAATTTTGATGGTTTAGAATGTTACTACGGCGGGTTTGGAAACTTTGATGCAAAGCGCTGGCTTGAGATTGCTGAAGAAAAAAACTGGATGATAAGTGGTGGTTCAGACTATCATGGCGATATAAAGCCCGAAACATGCCTCGGGAGTAGCTATGTTACCAAAGAAATCTTCGAAAATATATTCGGACTATGAAAGAGTCATAGAGCGCCTGTACCAAATTGGTGTTTTTCGGCGCGGGCGCAATTCACCCAAATTTGCAAGGCAATTGCACAACGCTATCGGCAAACCTGCACTGCGCTTTCCTTCCGTCCATATTGCTGGGACCAATGGAAAAAGCAGTGTGTCCAGAAAAGTGGCTGCAGGCCTACAGGCAGCAGGATTAAAAGTAGGGCTGTTCACATCTCCTCACATCATATCAACTCGCGAGCGTATCGCTATTAACGGCGAGATGATTTCAGAAAATGAGGTTTTTGAAGGGCTGAATATACTCTTCGATATTTCAACACAAAAAAGACTAAGGCCCACATTTTTTGATTATTTAACTGTGCTATCAGCTGCCTATTTTGCAAAACAACAAGTTGATGTTGCCGTCTATGAAGTTGGTTTAGGTGGTCGCTTAGATGCAACAAACATTATTACCCCCGAGGTCTCTGTAATCACTAGCATTAGCGAAGATCATATGGATAAATTAGGCCCTACACTTGACCATATCGCAGGAGAAAAAGCAGGTATCATTAAAGAGCGCGTGCCGCTTATTTTAGGCCCCTTTGCACATTTTGCTCCTATTATCGATCAAGCTAAGAGACTTAGCGCCCCAATTACCCATGTCGATCCAGTTAAAGGGAATTTCGAGGATGAGAACCGAGCTATAGCAAGAGCTGTGATGCTTCAACTTAATTTACCCAAAAATGCGATAGAGGCTGGAATTAAAACAGTCTCAAGGTGTCGTTTTGAAGAGTCTAGCTATCAGGGAAAGCCAATAGTTATTGATGTAGCTCACAATCCAGATGCTCTAAAGCGTCTTTTCGAAGCCGTCGATATACGCTATCCGGGTAAAGTTATCCATGCTGTTTTTGGGCTGGCAATAGGAAAAGACTGCATGGGCTGTCTAGAGGTTATTTCTGCTAAGGTAGAGCATATCCATCTGCCATGTGTTGACCATACTAGGCTTTTAAAGCCATCTGCAATCGTAGCTGCTTCTAAAAAATCTAATATGAGTGTTTGTCCAAGCGTTGCCCAGGCATTAGAAAAAGCACTAAAGGCTGATTTAATCGTTGTTTGCGGATCATTTTACATCGTTGAATCAGTGCTTGAAAGTATTGAGTCGACCTCTTCAGCATCAGCATAAGTGGGATCAGAAATACCTTGAGCGATTTCTTTGATCGTAGCTAACAAAGCTTGGATGAGTTTAAATGCGTTGTCGTGAACAGCTTTCATATCGGTCTCATTAAATGCTGACATATTGCCATTAAGATTTTGAAAATGACCTATAACATCCTTTTTGATATTTTCGCTGAGCAGGTGGAAAAGATAAGTGCCTTTAGAAACGCTGCCTTCATAAAGTTCACTGGCAATTTCAAATAGGTGTGTAGCAACATCATGAATTTCTGCAGAGCTTAATGGG
>JAUILX010000118.1 GCA_030433395.1 Chlamydiia bacterium | reverse complement strand
CCTGATGAAAAAAACAAACAACTCTATATCGTTGTGAATCCTGCAAAGCAAGATGAGCAATACTCAGTTTATTTAGGCGAACCTCTCGGTTGCACGTGCGGACAAAAAAATTGCGAACACATCCGCGCTGTTCTGAATTCCTAATTGGCATTGCGTTAAAATAAGCCGTCTTCTAGAATGAGGTAAATGACGTTCATTTTAGGAGAAGGCTCTATGTCTAAATTATGGTTTATTTTGTGTGCTCTTCCTTTAGCTTTAATTGCTGAAGAAAGTGGTATCGCAGTAATTTCTGAAACACCTGTTAAGCAAGTTGAGGTGACTCAATCAAAGAAAGGGTCTCAATCAACTCTACATACAATCGATAGTTCATATAAAGCGTTTACTGGACGCATCAATGGCAACAATGTGCGTTTGCGCGTTGGGCCCGAATTGGAAAGTAATGTTGTTTCCGAGCTCGGAAAAGATGAGCTTGTTGTCGTTACTGGCCAAAAAGGCGATTTCTATGCTGTTCAACCTTTATCAGATCAAAAGGCTTACATTTTCCGTAGCTTCATCTTAGATGGCTATGTAGAAGGTAACCGAGTTAATGTACGCTTAAAACCAGATTTAGAAGCTCCAATTATTGGTCACCTTTCAAGCGGATCAAAAGTTGATGGTGAAATTTGCCAAAGCAATCACAAATGGCTAGAAATTGATCCTCCGGCGTCAACCCACTTCTTTGTTGCAAAAGAGTACATCGACCATGTCGGCGGTCCTGAACTTAAAGCGATCAAAGATAAGCGCTGTGCAACTGTTAACCAGTTGCTCGATTCTGCTAACTTGCTAACACAAGCAGAAATGCGTAAGCCTTATAATGAGATTGATATCGACCGCCTAACCCGCAATTATTTAACTGTGGTTAACGACTATGTTGACTTTCCAGATCATTGCGCAATTGCTAAAAAAAATCTGACCAAACTTCAAGAAGAGTATCTTCAAAAGAAAATCGCTTACTTAGAAAACCGTGCAGAGAATATGGGGAAAGTGTCACCCAGTGGTGATGCAGAGCATTTTGCTGCAAACTCTTCACGCAACGATAATGAAGAAGTGATGTCTCATACTGACCGCATGAAAATTTGGGAACCTGTAGAAGAAGCCATCTATCTCACTTGGTCTGGTATGCACCACCAAAAGACAATGGATGATTTCTACGCTGCACAAAAACTAAAATCTGTAAAATTATCAGGTATTATTGAAGCCTATACAGATCCTATTAAATGCAAACCAGGTGATTATGTTTTGCGTCAAGATGGCGTTCCGGCCGCTTATCTTTACAGCACTAACGTAAACCTACAAGCTTTGGTTGGCAAAAAAGTCACGCTACTCGCATCATCGCGTGGCAATAATAACTTTGCCTTTCCAGCTTATTATGTGCTAGACACAGAATAAAACCATCGTGGCCCATTGTTTGGAAATCAGAGAATGGGCCATCCGTATTTTATCCGCTGATAATCTTGATGAAAAACTTCTCTCTCCCTACAAACTAACAGACAATAATCCTGGCACACCTCTGCTTTGGGAAAGTCCAACGCGTCCTCCTGGAATGGAATTTAAGATCCGCTCCAAACAGGAAAAACTACCACCTCTTTGCTCGCACCATGACCCTGATAAGCGCGCTATTTGTCTCCACCGCTTTGCAGGCCATGAGCTTTTGGCTGTTGAAATCATGGCCTACACCCTACTTGCATGCCCCAATGCTCCCAAACATTTTCGCAAAGGCCTTGCTTCAACGCTAAAGGAGGAGCAAGAACATGTGCGCCTTTATATGGAAGAGCTCAAGCGCTTTGGCGTTAATTTTGGCGATATGCCCCTTTATAAACATTTTTGGGCACACACGCCCTACATCACCGATCCCATCACTTATGTTAGCACGATGTGCCTGACGCTTGAACAAGCCAATTTAGACTTTGCACCAATCTATAAAGACTCGTTCAATCGAGCAGGCGATGAAGAATCAGCTCAGTTGATGCAACGGATTGTCAACGATGAAATTGCCCATGTCTCGTTTGGTTACCATTGGCTAAAACGTCTCACTCCAAAAGAAAAGAACGCTTATGAAATGTGGTGCAAGAGTCTATCGCCACTGATGACAACAAGGCGTGCTCGCGGCCCTATTTATCATCCAGAGCATCGCAATGCAGTTGGTTTTGATCAGGAGTGGATGAAACAGTTCGAGTCGTCTTTTCAATGAATTCGATTGGCTCAAGTTCAATATCTTTACAGCTAACTCCATAGTCTTGAAATTTGCGCGCAGAGGTTAAAACGCGCCGCTCGAGTGATCCAATTGTTTTATTGTAGGCCTCTACTGATTGTGATAGCGCTTTACCAACTTTTCCAAAGTGTGTTGCCATATCATTGATGCGCTTATACAGCTCATGTCCTAGGTCACTGATAGCTTGTGCATTTTTTGAAATAGCCTCTTGCTTCCAGCCATAGGCTACAGCTCGTAGTAGTCCAATAAGCGTTGTAGGCGTTGCTAAAATCACACCTTGATTTGCTCCCCCTTCAATGAGCGAAGGATCTTGCTCAAGTGCTGCAGAAAAAAATGTCTCAGAAGGCAAGAATAACACGACAAATTCTGGAGACGTCGCATACCGTTGCCAATAGGCTTTTTTACCAAGCATATTTAAATGAGCACGGACTTGATGTGCATGGGCTTGTAGTTTAATTTTTTTCTTATCTTCATCATCTGTTTCCTGAGCATCAAGGTAGGCTTCCATGGGTGCTTTTGCATCGATGATGACCTGTTTATCACCTGGCAGCTGGATGATCACATCAGGTCTAATCATCCCATCCTCATTCGACTGAGAACTTTGCTCAAAAAAATCACAATGGTTGATCATGCCAGAAAGTTCAATCACACGGCGCAGTTGCAGCTCCCCCCACCTTCCGCGCACGATGGGCGCGCGCAGCGCTTTCACTAAACTTGCGGTCTCGTGTTGCAAGGCTTTTTCTGTCTTAAGTAGACTTTCAACTTGTGTCTTAATTGTCGCGTGATCTCCTTTGCGCTCTTTTTCAAGATTTCGCATTTCTTGATCCAAAGCTTTTAATGATTCATGCACAGGTTTCACAAGTTGATCGATGGCCTTTTCTTTTTGCTCAAGCGTATCCTTTGCTTTGTCTTGATAATTACCAAGAACGTTTTGTGCTAAGTCAAGAAAGGCCTCGTTATTATGTTTAAGCGCCTGGGCGGATAAGTGCCCAAACGTCTCCTGCAGCTGCTCTGTAGCAGCCTTTTTTGCATCATAGGCAGCCTTCATGCGGATATATTTATACCATCCAATAAAGGCGAACATCGCGAGAAGGCATTGACCAATAATCATGAGTTCCATAATGATCATCATACCGATGCATGGATTAACACAAAAGCAAAGAACGATTCTTGATTTCATTAAACAGTGCGATGCTATGCCCTCATACCGTACCATTCAACGCAAATTCGCGTATGCATCGGTTAGCACTGTCGCAGGGCATATTGCAGCTCTGAAGAAAAAAGGCTTTTTGCCCTTACCAAAAGCAGAGGATGGCGCGTGCAGTGTGCCAGTCATTGGAATTTTTCAAGAAGGCAAACCTTTAGAGATTAATGTACATTCTACATCTGTTGTCTGGACAGCGAAACGCAAAGAGACCCTATACGCACTGCAAGTACAAAACAACCAAAAACACATTTTAGATGGCGATATCCTAATCATAGCAACAAACACTGAAGCCTGTGATCAAACTCTTTGCTTAGTTGAAATCAACGGGAACACCCACTTGAGGCGCACTAGTTTAGAAGGTCCCTTCATTCGCCTTGTGTCATTATCCGGGCAGAGCCAAATGATTGCACAAGAAGATATCATTGTCAGGGCACATGTCCTTGAAATCATTCGTCGTCTGTAGGCTCGAAATCTTCGAGTTTTTTACTTCTTTTACCAGCAATGAGTCGGGTAACAGTTAA
>JAUILX010000117.1 GCA_030433395.1 Chlamydiia bacterium | reverse complement strand
AGGTCTCCTCCAATAAGGCAGCCTGTCCCTACTTTGTTAAGTGTGTCGTTTACAATCATTAGAACGGCTTCTGCATGACGGTGTATGTGCTCTTCAAAGGCTTTGGCATGGCAAAGGTGCTCACTACTTGGAAGAGATGGATTTTCAGATGATGGCGTTGGATGGGTTCCTATAGGGGTGAGTGATGGTGCTGACATCTAACCTCCCTGGTTGCTGGGTTTTGGGCACTGAAGGCCTGGACGATACGACTCTCCAACCCCCCTCTAATCTGCTTGTCTGCTAGTTGGTAACAAATCACTGCCTCCAGCAGGTTGCTAGAGATCTCTTGTAGCTCGATGACTCCTTTAGGACCTTCCCAGATCCCTAAACTTGTAGGTTGATTCATGGAGCACCCCTCGTTGCATACTCACAGATTCTCTTATGCTGCATTTACCAAGTGTGTTTTAAATCAATCTAGAGTGGGTTGGAATCAACCGGCATCAGCATAGGGAACGGCAAAATTTCTTCGCAACGCTTTTAAGAGCGGTTTCTGGCGTCCTGTTTGAGGCCAATAGACAAATATATTTTATTAAAATCTCTGAATTTGCATAATGGCTGTAGTTGATTCCTCGCACACCTCTTGATTGAGCATAAATATATTAGGGTAGAAGCGTCATGAATCTTACAAAATGGACCTATCAACTGCAAATTCACCTGAAAACATCAACGCTCATTTTGCAAAATTTCACTGAGCAAGTAGTTGAAGAGTTAGCAGAGTGTAACTGTGTAGAAATTAGGAATTTTGGAGTTTTTGAAGTTGTTGACCAGAAAGCGAAAGTAGTAAGGGGTCCTAGAGCATCAAAAGTAGACGCCAAAACCCTTTGCAAAAACGCAGTTAGGGTTACGCCTGAAAAGCGATTAGGTGCTAAGGCTGGAAGGCTCTAAGACAGGCGTTGAACCCCTTCTATTTGTGGATGGGCCCTAAGCCAAGAGACACTATAAAGGAGAATCAAAATGTCAGTGAAAGCTTTGGACAAATCACTTGCAAGTCTACAAATAACCTCAAACCAATTGATCCAGGGTCGCGTAACCCTCAGAGAAAAGGTTGCCACTCAAGCTGAAGAGCTTGCCAAAGCAGCAGAGGACTACTTTGCTTCCGTATGCTCTCAAGGCAGCTCGGGCAAGTTAAAGCAAGCTTTACGAGAAAAAACTATCCAGTACCCTATTCTTTATCAGCTTACAGAAATACTCGGGCACCCAGCCTTAAAATTCGAGTATGGCCTCCAAAGAAACCTTGCCAAAGCAGCGCGTGTTCTTTTAGAGGTCTTTGTCATACAGCTCTCCAGCCAAGAAGCAGGCATCGACTCTGATGAGGTCAAAAGACTACAGGCAATATATAAGAAAGCCAATCATCTACTCCCTGCCAAAGAAGTGATGACTCGTTTTGACTTGCGATGCTGCAAAGCAGCAGCTAAATCTTTAGAGTTTGAAAGCGGCGTATATCAACAACTCGCTAAGAAACACGCCACAGCTGTTGCTTCTGGACTGGTAATGACACTTCTCTCCACATCTCCTGCCCCTCCATACGTATCGATAGCCCCCATCGTACCAGCTACAGTTAATCTCATATGCGATATCTACAAACACCGGCCTAAGTTTTGGTATCGTGACATCCTCGCTCTAAAACTCTGCGCGCCTGAAAAGTGTTTAGTAACCGTAAAGCAGTTTAAAGAGATGACACCTCAATTTCGCAAATTTTTTCCCAACAACACCCTTGCATCCTACCTATGCCAGGTTTTCAAGTCAGTTATGGAAAACGACAACGCAGAGGGGAGGCTTAAAAATCGAGTATTCCAAGGAAAAGAGATCAGCCTTATCCACTTTGCAACTTTCAAGCCCACAGGTACAGATAGATATTGGGAAACCCGCTACCAAGCTATCGTAGCCCTATCAGCATTCATCGAACACCAAGACTATGGACACGTCAGCCAGCAAACCATTGTCAAGCAGATGACAACCAAAAAAGAACATCCCCATGTGAAAGCCATTGCAAGAGAAATAGTTGCAAGTAACGCAGACAAACAGTACCAAATTTGGAAGTCGACATTCCAAACAGTACGTCAAGAAGCCCAGCAAGCCGTAAGCCGTGCCGCCCCCCTTGAAACGATTCAGCAAGAGCTAGCCACAATACAAGCCAGCATAGCAGAGTTGTCCAACAAATTGATCTTGGCGCAGACAGAACGACAACAGCATTCAGCGACAAACAAAAAGAGCATAGAAGAGATGCAGCAAGAGTTTTTGCTGCTGCAAAAGCTAGAACAAGAGCGCAAAGACTATGAGGAATGGCTCCTCGAGCAAAACTATGTTTTAGAAACCTTGCAGCTATTTGAGACATCATAGTTTATTAGTCAACAGGAGTTGATAGAAGAGACCATCCCAAAGTGGGGGCCTTAAGCTGCCATAGGCATACTTCGTTTGTTATCCGCTTATTTTGAGATATCTATGATAAGTCCTGGACAAATGGAAACTTTCCAAGTTATTAAGCCAAAAAACTCCTTATGTTTTACAATCATGTTTGATTAATCAAACATGATTTGCTAATTGTGGTTCGCGCTCTATCTTTTTCGAAAAGTAGGTGCCGTTTGGGATCACGTGCTTAAACGGCAGAAGAGAAATCCTCCGTAGATCCTCTTCTGAGATATTTTCTCCTTGGTCTTTCAGCTGATCAATGATCTGAGCAATTTTCTTGTCTCATTTTGGGAGAAAAACCCCGCACTTGCAGTGCGCAGCTTCAGCGCATATAATGTCTGTCATGGATCACTACAGAAAAACCACTCACTCGGTTTACGATTGCACTTACCATATCGTTTGGAGAACCAAATACAGATACAAGGTGCTTGTAGGTGATATAGGTAGGAGAGCAAGGGATCTTATTCAGGAAATTTGCAGGGATAACGGTGCTGAGATTATCAGGGGAAAGGTCGGCAGACCATATCCACATCTATGTGCCTGTACCACCATACCAAAGCATTAGCAAATTGGTTCAGTATCTCAAGGGTAAAACTTCTAGAAAAATACAACAAGAGTTCCCTGAATCAAGGAAGCGTTATTGGGGAAAACATCTCTGGGGCGTTGGGTATTTTGCACGTACGACAGGCAACGTTACGGATGAGATGGTCAAGGCTTACTTCGAAAAGGAAGAATCTAGAGGTCATAAATTCGGCGACTTTAAAGTTGAAAATTAGGCATTCATGCCGCAATCACAAACTCTGGATTTGCAATCCAGAGTAGTTGCTTTTTCTGCTCGTGGATTAGGTGGTTCGGACCCTAATAGCTCGCGTGCAGAATAGAATGGTGATTAACAGGATTTAAAGCATCCATCAAGGCATATTTTACACCTTGACGGAGCTCTTTCCTCTGCTTATTTACACCCCAATTGGAATGGTTAGCAGTGGTGCATTTGATGCACTTGGATCTGTTTGCTGTAAGTTATAGAGTTGCATGAGCAGTGAGAAGGTGCGTTTTGATTGGACGTCATAATTGCTGACGTAGAACCAATAATCACGGTAGCGCACAGCTGCAAAAGCGTTACTTGGATATTTGGTGCTTGATTTGATAGACATGATGTTATTTAAAACCTCACTCCAGTCAAAGGCCTCTCCTGTAGAGGATTTTGTTACCATAACAGCGCCGCATTTGAGATGTTCTTCAGGAACCTGGGTAGCTAAACTTAGGTAGTACATGCATCCAAGCATTGAACGGGGCAAAATCCCTATTTGTTGCTCTTTTGTAAATCCAACAGGAAGGTTTAGGTAGTAATTGCCTGATGATGTCTTTGTTCCCTGAAGTAGGTCTGCTAAACGCTCAGCTTGTTCGCTTCCTGCAGGAAAGCCAATTTGCATTGATTGGCAGCAGATAGGAGATTCTTCTTTTTTGATTTTTCCTTGAGAAACACCAATTTGCAACTCCCCTTTTTGTTGAAAATATCCAAGTAAACAGGAAATTTCCTGGAACTCTTTGTA
>JAUILX010000116.1 GCA_030433395.1 Chlamydiia bacterium | reverse complement strand
TTGAAGAGGGCTTGATGACTACAATCCACGCAGTAACGGCAACCCAGCCGACTGTGGATGGACCTTCTAAAAAAGATATGCGTGGTGGCAGATCAGCTCTTTTAAATATTATTCCGTCATCGACTGGGGCTGCCAAGGCTGTTGCCAAGTGTTTGCCTGCAGTGGATGGAAAGCTCACAGGTATGGCATTTAGGGTGCCTGTTGCTGATTGTTCTGTTGTTGATTTAACTGTAAGGCTGACTAAATCGTGCGATTATGATACAATATGTATGGCCATGAAACGTGCCTCAGAGGGGCCGATGAAAGGAATTTTGGGCTATACTGAAGATCCTGTTGTTTCAACAGATTTTATTGGGTGCCCACTTTCATCGATCTTTGATAAAGGGGCAGGCATTGCGTTAAGTAAAAATTTTTATAAGCTTGTCGCGTGGTATGACAACGAGATAGGCTACTCACATCGCTTGATCGATTTGATTGAATTCATGGCCGGAAAAGAATAACACTTTAACCGGGATTACTATTGTGAACTTTACCCGAGAACCCATTATAGAGACCATCATTACACCCAAAGAAGGGTATAAACTGACCGTCAAATGCACCAAAGGTGGCGCCAGCGAATATAACGTGGATGCTATCGAGGTCGTTAATTTTGGAACGGCTCTTTTTTATCGCTCGCTTGAGCGTCCTAAGGCATTTTTATTGCCCATGAGCGATTTTGAAGTCCTTGAGACAAAAGAGACACGCGTTGCAATTAAGAGTGCATCCGTTGAAAAGTCTGTAAAAATTGCAGGCGGAAAAGCTAAAGAGTTGAACTCTGATGAGCCTGATAAAAAACGTCGTCGTACGCGCCGCCGCCGCTCTGATGAAAAACCAGCTAAGGCTGAAGAGGCAAAAGCTGAAGGAGGTGATAAACCCGATGAAGCAAAACCTGTTTCATCGCCCCGGCCAACTTCCCTCTTTGCTCCGCCCACTACCCTTATCTCTGACAAAGTCAAAGCGCAAAAGTCTTTGGAAGAAGATATTTCAGAAAAAAAAGTAGATGTTGATGACTTTGCAAGCGAGGAGCTGCAAAAGCCCGATCCAGAGCTTTTTGAGACATCAACTGAAGTGGATGAAGAAGTGAAGTTGCCAACACCTGATAAGGAGTAAGATTGTCAAAAGAAGTTATATCTGTCTATCTTGCTGGCAGCATTCAAAAAGGTCATGAACCCAACGAGTCTGAATGGACAAACGAGCACATGGCCCAAATAAGATCTGTTTTAGAGCCAATTCGGATCAACTTCTTAAATCCAGCAACTCGCAAAGACGATCTTTCTGATTCCAAGTCTGTTTTTGGGCGAGATATGACACAAGTTTATCTCGCCGATATTGTGATTGTCGATGCTCGCCATCGCCGAGGTCTTGGCGTTGGAGCTGAAATGATGTGGGCCAAAGTTAATCAAACTCCTGTTATTACTTGGGCACCGCAAAATACCCATTACCACAAAAAAGACACCACATTGCTCGGTCAACCCATCGACGATTACGTACACCCCTTTGTATATTCGCTAAGCGATCATATTTTTGAAACTCTTGAGCAAGCTGCGATCTGGATCCAGAAGTTTGCTGCAGGTCAAACAGGTGTGCCAAAAGATATACCATACGTGCAAGGTTGTATGCAGCATTATCGTGCAAAACAATACGATAGTGACACTCCCATGCAAGAGCTCATTGCCCAGTGCTCACACTTAACAGAGCGCTTTAAAAGCATTTTTTCTCAAGAGCTTAAGGATCTTGATCAAGTGCTAGACTTCATCTCGCTTTGCGAAGCCTTAAAGCGTGAAGAACGTCACTGCTGGCTAGCTAATGGCCGGCGAGAAAGTGTTGCCGAACACGCATGGCGTTTATCGTTGATGGCTTTCTTACTAAGTCCTTACCTGACAACTCCTGTCAATCTAGAGCACGTATTTAAACTCATTGCTGTCCACGACCTTGTTGAGATCAAAACAGGTGATATTCCCACATTTACTCCATCCCAAGACAAAACCGCTCGCGAAATGGTTGCCATGCAGTATCTAAAAAGCCGTTTACCGGCGCCGATTGGTCATGAGCTTTATCAGCTATGGCTGGAATATGAAACGGCTGGCTCTAAAGAAGCGCAATTTGCCAAAGCACTCGATAAAATCGAGGCTGATCTTTCTCACTATGAGTCAGACATTGCCACCTGGATGGAAGAGGAACAGTCCATGCGTTTTTATCACATGGATCCCTACTGTGCTTTTGATCCGGCCATGCAGCGCCTCAAAGACCTAGTGAAAAAACGGTGCATTGTCAAACTTGCAAAAGCTGGTATTGATGTCAAAGCGGCATTTAAAAAAGCGCAAGATGAATCTCCGCATGCCTCCTGGCCAGATGAGAATTTGTAACTCTTGCAAAATGTTTGCTATTGAGCTAATATTATACTTTACACTGAGTGCTTGACGATCCATAAGTTAGCGATAAAAATCTACAAGATGTCTCTTTCCTGATCTTTGAAAATTAATTGATATTTGTTACCATTCCACCAACCACGGGGGCCTTTTTATGAAATGGATGATTTGTGTGATGCTTTTTGCTGGGCAGCTATGTGCAGTTGTACTAGACGGTAGCTATGACTTAAAAAAACTGGAGGGAAAGAAAATGGGTTACTATATTGGCTCATTTGATCCGTTTCATAATGGACATAGACACTTTGTTGAAAAAGCGCTTAGTGAAAAACACGTTGACTATGTCTTGATTTATCCCAATCCTGGTGGTGATGCTCATAAAAACCGTAGCCCGCTTGATGTGCGCCAAGTATTTTTGACTGGGCTATTTGGAAGCTATTCTCGTGTGTTAACAACATCCTGGAGCCCGAAAGAGCTGCAGGAGCAGTTCCAAGATCGCAACATAGAAATCGTAGGAATGGTGGGGTCAGATTTTATTACCGAGCAGATGATGGGCCCTGATCCAGTCCTAGCAGAAAAGTACGAAAGGGTTTTTATGAGGGGCTTAAAGCTTGATCCAAAGCATTATGAAGATACCATCGGCGCTTTGATGGCGTTAAAAGCGTCATCTTTTCTTGTTTCATGTAGGGGAGATGTTGATTTATCACACCTAAACGGATACATCTACGATAGGTCCATAGCTGCTCAGATTGATTCATCAGATGTATCTTCGACTCAGGTACGTCAGGCCGTTCGTGATCGTCAACCATTTGAACATATGCTTTCATTCCTTGTGCAAGGCATAATTAAAGAGATGGGGCTCTATGGACATCCACCTGCTCTTATCAATTGGGAATTAAAAAAAGAAATCGATGAAATGTTTCAAAAAGATCAAGAGCTTGCTTTTCAGTGGAGCAAAGATTGGAATGAAGCATCAGGCAAGCAGTTTTCAGAGCTTGCAAAAGAGCATAACACGCGGCTAAAAGGCATTATTAAAGAGCATGGGTGGCCAGGAGCGTCATTAGTCGGACTAAGTAGTGCGTGCCACATGTGGCTGCTTGTTCAACATCAGGATCATGATATTTCATTTCAAAAAACCTGCTTAAAACTAATGAAAGAGGCTGTAGATCACTACGAAGCAGCTTTTGGGAATTACGCCTATTTGCTCGATCGTGTAAGAAAAAATGAGGGCTTGCCCCAGCTATATGGGACTCAATGGGAGGTTGAAGGTGGTAAGTATCGATTGTATCTTGTTGAGGATGTTGAAAATCTTGAAAATAGACGTCGAGAAGCAGGCATGGTGATGATGGAAGATTACAAACTAGCAATGAAAAAAGCATTCAATCTTACCGAGGAGAATTTTCAATAGAAAACTGCCACTATTCCAAGGAGAATTATAAAAACCAATCGTTTACTGACCATTTGTTTGCTAATTATTGATTTGATGAAACCAAGTTTTGGAAATAAAGATTTCCTCTTAACACCTGACAAATTTAAAGAATAAATTTTGCGGTTCCTTTAGAATTGGAGATAACCCCAATAGAAAGGAGCAGGTTATGAGAAGAAGCCACGGAGGGATTCCCCATTTAGCAGGGATTCA
>JAUILX010000115.1 GCA_030433395.1 Chlamydiia bacterium | reverse complement strand
TCCAACATCGCCTGCTCGAAAAACAAGATGCCGTGCGTCAATGGATAGAGGATGGCGCCATTATTTATATCTGTGGAGATGCCAAACGTATGGCAAAAGATGTCCTTGAAACTCTTGCTACAATTTTAGGTGACCACGCAGCCGTGCGTCAAATGCGCACCAACAAGCGCTTACTTCTCGACGTCTACTAAACTTACAATGCAAAAACACTGAAGCCCTTCACCCCGCCCAAAATCGGTGAGACCATCGCCCGATGTGCATGTCATCCCAATTTGGCTGACCTCTAGCCCTAGCAATTTTGCAACACTAGCGCGAATAGCCGGAATGTACTTTTCAAGTCTTGGGCGTTTTGCTTCAACACTAAGTGCAACATGTGTGATGTGACCGTCTCTAAGAGTTTTTACTGCCTCTTTAAGATACTCAGCGCTATCGGTGATCCCGCTTTTGCACATCTCTTGAGCAATACCTCCTAAGATTGGTACGCCTGTAAGTGATGTGATGGCATTACAGATAGCATGTAAAACCACATCGCCGTCTGAATCAGCATCAAGACCTGGAGCATCAGCGATAACAACTCCCCCTATGATGAATTTTTTCTCTAATGATTCGTTTAAAAAACGATGACTATCTTGCCCTAATCCAACACGCATACTAGAATAATAGCATGACAATACTACATATTGCCAACACTCAATTTGAGTCAGAGCTCCAAGGGCTGCAAGACAACCATCCTGTTCATGACCAGCTGCAGTTTTTGCCCTTTGTGTATGCAAACCCAGAAGATTCTGTCTTGGTTAATTGGCTGACCCCAGGTCTACCAAAAAAGCCAAAAGGTGTTGGGCCCAACCAAATCAATGGTGTGACGCGCGTAGAAAGCTGGGGCCCGTCTGAAAAAATTAAAATATTTGCAAGACAACATCAACTCGAATACGAAATTCCTCCAATTGAAGTTGTTAAAACTATTGCTTCAAAGTTTTATCCCTTTGAGCAAGGTTATGCTATGCCGGGCAGCTCAATTTTGAAAACACATGCTGACATGCAGCACTGGCTGAATCATGTAAAACCTCCCTTTGTGTTTAAAAAACCTTTTGCCACAGCTGGCCGTGGCCATAAAATTTTCAAATGTAAAGCGGCTTTACATTGCGATTTTAAAGGATCTGTTTTAGCAGAACCTTGGGTGAGCAGAGATCAAGATTTTAGCACGCAATGGAACATCGATAAATCAGGAAAAATCACTTTATTTGGGTGGACTTTGATGGACTGTAATGAATTTGGAAAGTATCGAGCATCACATATTATAAAACAGCAACCTGCATTTATAGATGCTCATATCGAGGCGGCCTGGCCCCTTCTTCAAAAAATTGCAACTTTAGGATTTTTTGGCCAGCTAGGGCTGGATGGGTTTACCTACAACGATCGACTGCATCCGGTTTGTGAGGTTAATCCACGCAAAACAATGGGGTGGGTCGCCCTAAAGCTTTGTAAAAAACTGCAGACTCAGTCATTATCAATGTTTTATGCTAGGGGAGAAAAAGGGCTACTCCCAACAACACCTTTAGGTTTACAACTAACTGCTCTGACGCCATAATGAGGTAATGGATGTATTGAAAATAAAAGGGCATCAGCCACTTGAAGGTCATGTCAAAGCCGCCGGGGCAAAAAATGCCATCACAAAAATGCTCGTCGCCTCCCTTATTTCTGATAAGAGGTGTATTTTTTATAATGTCCCCAATATCACTGAAGTTGGCATCACCATTGACCTACTAAAAGAAATTGGATCAGAAATCACTTGGGATGCAGAAGGTGGCGTCATTGAGATTACCACAAAGGATCTAAAATCAACATATGTACCACAGCGCTTCTGTGGATCAAACCGCATTCCTATTTTAATGATTGGGGCTCTATTAGGCCGCACAGAAGCTGATATTATTGTTCCAACTGTCGGTGGATGCAACATCGGTAAGCGTCCTGTAGATTTTCATATACACGCATTTGAGGCTCTGGGTGCTACCGTTGAATTTCGCGAAATGAAAAAAGAGGGCGCCTATTTTGCTCGCGCCCATTCTGGCCTAAAAGGAACATGTATTGAGCTGCCCTACCCATCAGTTGGCGCAACTGAAAATACAATTCTTGCTGCTTGTCGCGCAAAGGGCACCACAGTGATCAAAAATGCTGCCATTGAACCTGAGATCATGGACCTCATTTTATTTTTACAAAACCTGGGCGTGATTATTCATGTAGATGTTGATCGCACAATTCATATTCAAGAAACTAAAACATTTTACGAAAATGAACATACAGTCATCACAGACCGCATTGAAGCTGCCTCATTTGGCCTTGCTGCCATCGCCACCAAGGGACGGGTTTTTGTAGAAGGCGCCGAGCAAGCTCACATGGTTACATTTTTAAATAAGCTCAGAGAAATCGGCGGAGGTTTTCAAGTCCGTAAAGGAGGAATTGAATTCTTTTCTCAGAGCTCTCTTAAAGGCGGCATTCATCTTGAAACCGACGTTCATCCAGGATTCCTGACTGATTGGCAACAGCCGTTTGTGCTTTTGCTAACCCAAGCTCATGGAACATCGGTCATTCATGAAACAGTTTATGAAAATCGCTTTGGCTATACAGACATGCTCTGCAAAATGGGCGCTGACTTATCACTTTTTTCTCAATGCCTCGGCGGGCGCGCTTGCCGCTTTGCAGATCAAAATTACAACCACAGCCTCATTGTGCGCGGGCCTACACCTCTTAAGCCTTGCGACATTGCGATTCCCGATCTTCGTGCAGGCTTTGCCTACGTTTTAGCAGCGCTTCTAGCTCCAGGCATTAGCCACATCTCCAATCTTCATTTCCTTGACCGCGGCTATGAAAACGTTGAGCATAAGCTTGCAAATTTAGGTGCACAAATCGAACGCATTAAAGCCCCGGAAACCGCAAACGCCCCTGCTATCGTATGACGACAACCACTCTTCCCCGCTGGCGACAAATCCAGCGCAGCAATATCACACGCCATGATCAGCTCATCGAATTCTTAAAAATAGAAAAAAGTACAACACTCATAAATCCTAAATTCCCTCTGAACCTTCCAATACGCCTTGCTAAAAAAATGCCAAAAGGAACACTTGATGATCCCCTCACACGCCAGTTTGTTCCCCTCTTAAACGAAGCGCACATCACCTCTGGCTTTACACCAGACCCAGTCGGCGATCGCGGCTGCCAACGCACCCCCAAACTCCTGCATAAGTACAGTGGAAGAGCCCTTCTTGTAACAACATCTGCCTGCGCCATGCATTGCCGCTATTGCTTCCGTCAGCAATATCCTTACGAAACACAGATAAAAGATTACACTCAAGAACTTGATATCCTATCTCGCGATGACTCAATCTCCGAGGCCATTTTAAGTGGTGGAGATCCCCTATCTCTTTCCGATCAAAAACTCAAACAGCTCATCGAAAACCTCAATCAAATCCCCCACCTGCGTCGTATCCGCCTTCATAGCCGCTTCCCCATTGGCATTCCCGAGCGCATTACACTTGAGATTCTCCACACGCTGACCCAATCACCCAAACAGATTTACTTTGTCACACATATTAACCATCCCCGAGAGCTAGATACCACTGTCCTAGCAGCCCTTGCCCGTCTGCAACACATCGGCATTCCTGTCCTCAACCAAGCCGTATTACTTCACCAAGTCAACGATGACATCGAAACCCTGCACCAACTCTTTGAAACTCTCGCCGACCATGCCATCCTACCCTACTATCTTCACCAACTCGACCGCGTGCAAGGCACAGCCCACTTTGAAGTCCCAATCAAAAAAGGCCTACACCTACTCAATCAACTCCGCGGGCGTCTTCCCGGATACGCCATCCCCCAGTACGTCCAAGACCTACCCAGCACCGCCTCTAAGACTGTTATTCTTTGATTTTAAATTTGTTTCTCGACGTATAAGAGCTTTTAACAGAGCCTTAGTTTTTTCATTTTTTAGACCGACAGCACGCTTATAACTCTCGGAATCAGGATCGGACGCCCCATACTTTTTCATCAGTGCAACTAGCTCTTCAATATCACCCTTGTCTGCGCACTTTAGAGAATAAATGTATGA
>JAUILX010000114.1 GCA_030433395.1 Chlamydiia bacterium | reverse complement strand
TCACGAGGTGCAGTGTATTCTTTCAATGGTATAGTTCTTGCGTCAGTTAATAGAGCTAGCTCTTCTAAATAGCTATAAGATGCTAGCATCCACAAGAGGTAATTTTCCAAGTAATCAGTTTTTGCCTCATCATCCTTGCTTGAGTTTTCATATAATCTTCCAAAGAGTAGATGCGTTTGCTCAAATTGCTCAAAGGTAGCTTTTTTTGTAACAGCCGAATTTAGGTGGCGTTTAAGCTCAGCTGCATCCGTATACCCATCTGTGATGGCAATATCAAGTTTTTTTCTAGCATAATCTTTTAATTGATCAATTCCATTGAGTTTAGTGATCTCATCAGACATAGCAATGCGCTGTTTATCGTGATAAGACAAAATGGGCTCAGGTATTAACACCTTTCCCCAGCTTGCATCTCGAATGAAAAGTGGAATCCAGCCGTACAGCACTTGATATTTTGCTAAAAAAGGCAGACTGTTAGCAATGCTAGAGTAAAACAAAATTGCCATTACGGTATTTAAAATTAATTTTGGAACAAGTCCAAGAGTCGATCCAACCAAAGGAATTGCATCAATTGTTCTAACAAGCGGAGACACTGTTACATAAAGAAGACCAGCCATAACCCCACAAAAAACCGATTGTGCAATACGCTGCATTCTCTGATCCCTTTCGGTCAAAGCGCTATCAACTGTATTCAGTTGCGTCACGATTTCCCTTGCAGAGCGAACATACCCCAAGCCTTGTGAAACATACCCCATAACATTCGTTGGAATTTGAACCATTTTCTGCCTCCTTGCAGTAAAAAATTTAGACACTATTGTCGATATTGCGCTTTTTACGTCAATCTTTACTTTTGCAATGCCTGCGTGGTATCATGAAAGCTTATGACATTTAAATACGACAGAAAATACATCCGAAACTTCTCCATCATCGCTCACATCGACCATGGAAAATCCACCATTGCCGACCGCCTTCTTGAGCTCACTGAAACAGTCGCTCAAAGAGATATGGAAGAGCAGCTACTTGACTCGATGGACCTTGAGCGCGAGCGTGGCATCACCATCAAGGCCCACCCCGTTACAATGTACTACTCAGCCGATGATGGATACACCTATCAGATCAATTTTATTGATACACCAGGCCATGTTGATTTTAGCTACGAGGTCTCCAGATCGCTTGCAGCCTGCGAAGGGGCTCTTTTAGTCGTCGATGCAGCCCAGGGTGTGCAGGCACAAACCCTTGCTAATGTTCATCTTGCTATTGATCGCGACCTTGAAATCGTACCCGTTCTCAACAAAATCGATCTCCCTGCAGCTGATCCTGAAGCTGTAGCGCAACAAATTTCAGATGTTATTGGCCTAGACACTTCAGATACGCTTCACTGCTCTGCAAAAACTGGTATTGGCATTAGAGAAATCCTTGAGCGCATCATACAAAGCATCCCTCCACCTGATGAATCTAAAGATGATATACTCCGAGCTCTTGTTTTTGACTCTCACTATGACACCTATCGCGGGGTGATGATTTACGTGCGCATGATCAGTGGCGAGCTGACAAAAGGCACACCTATTAAGCTCATGGTAACGGATAAAAACTTTGAAGTTTTAGAGGTTGGTATTTTTTCACCTAGTGCAAAGCCTATCGATCGACTGCGTCCAGGAGAAGCTGGTTACGTCGTTGCAGGAATTAAAAAAACAGCCGATGTTAAAATTGGTGATACCCTAACGCATGCAAAACTCAGTGCCAGCCAGCCATTACCTGGATTTCAGATGATCTCCCCTGTTGTCTTTGCAGGTATTTACCCAGTAGACTCCTCTGATTTTGAAATTTTGCGCGATGCTCTTTCCAAGCTGCAGCTAAATGACTCAGCACTAAGCGTTGACCAAGAAAGCTCTACAGCCCTTGGATTTGGCTTTCGTTGCGGCTTCCTTGGCCTGCTCCACCTCGAAATTATTTTCGAGCGCCTTCAACGCGAGTATGATCTGGCCATTATCACAACAGCTCCATCAGTTGTTTATCAAATCCTACTTGCAAACGGTGATGTCAAACAAATCGACAACCCCGTTCATTTTCCTGACCCATCCATCATCGACACGATCGAAGAACCCTGGGTAAAATGCCGCATTATGGTGCCAGGCGATTATCTTGGTGCGGTCATGGCCCTTGGCAATGAAAAACGGGGTGAGATCATCAACACTGAATCTTTAGACACAACACGCCTCCTGCTCACCTACCGACTCCCCATGAACGAGATCCTCACAGACTTCAACGATAAACTTAAATCAGTTACACGCGGCTACGGCTCTTTTGACTACGAACCAGCTGGCTACGCTTCAGGAGACATTATCAAGCTTGAAATCCGAGTTAACAACGAACCTGTCGATGCCTTTTCCTGCCTTGTTCACCGCTCAAAAGCTGAAAGCAAAGGCAGAGCCATCTGCAAAAAACTCCTTGATGTCATTCCCCGTCAACAATTCAAAGTCCCTGTGCAAGCTGCTATTGGAGGCAAGGTCATTGCCCGCGAAACAATTTCTGCTCTATCTAAAAATGTCACAGCCAAGTGCTACGGCGGAGACATCACCCGCAAGCGTAAGCTTTGGGAAAAGCAGAAAAAGGGTAAGAAGCGCATGGCAGAAATTGGCAAAGTCACCATTCCTCAAAGCGCTTTCATGGAAGTGCTCAAGGCTGAGTAACTAGACGGAATAAGAGCTAGAGGTGATATCGCCTCCTGTGCCTGTCCAATTGGTATGAAAAAATTTGCCGCGCGGATGATCAAGACGCTCGTAAGTGTGCGCACCAAAAAAATCTCGCTGAGCCTGCAACAAGTTTGCTGGCAGGCGCTCAGATCGGTAACCATCAAAGAAACTAAGAGCTGTGCTAAAGCAGGGAACAGGAATTCCATGAATCGCAGCTGTGCTTGCCACTTCGCGCCACCCATCTTCACATTTAACAATAGCGTCTTTGAAAAAGTCATCCGTCAATAAGCTATCAAGCTCGGGATGCTTATCGTAAGCTTTTTTAATATCGCCTAAAAAGCGCGAACGGATGATGCATCCACCGCGCCACATCAAAGCGATTCCGCCATAATTTAGTTTCCACTTCATCTCATCAGCCGCAGCGCGCATGAGCATAAATCCTTGGGCATAGCTGATGATCTTTGATGCATATAGAGCTTTGCGAATCGATTCAACAAAGGCGGTTTTGTCACCGCTAAATTTTTCAGCTGGCCCCTTGTAAATTTTGCTAGCTTTTACTCTCTGGTCTTTGAGTGCAGAAAGACAGCGCGCAAAAACGGCTTCACCGATAAGCGTGAGCGGCTGACCTAGATCGAGTGCGCTAATGCCCGTCCATTTGCCTGTCCCTTTTTGGCCTGCTACATCGAGAATTTTATCGATGATGGGCTCTCCTTTTTCTTTGTGCGCCAAAATGCTTGCCGTGATTTCAATGAGATAAGAGTTAAGCTCGCCCTTGTTCCATTTCGTAAAAATATCATGCATTTCATCGCAGCTAAGGCCCAGCAAATGGGTCATGATTTGATAAGCTTCACAAATGATTTGCATATCACCATACTCAATACCGTTGTGCACCATTTTGACGTAATGGCCAGCGCCCCCCTCACCAACCCAATCACAGCAAGGTTCTCCATTTTCTGACTTGGCTGCAATGCCTTGAAAAATCGGCTTCAATTCAGGCCAAGCGTCGGGATGACCTCCAGGCATGATTGAAGGGCCATGACGCGCTCCCTCCTCACCACCTGAGATGCCTGTCCCCATAAACAAAATGCCCTTTTCTTTAAGAGCTTCAAAGCGTCTTTGTGTATCGGGATAATGACTATTGCCGCCGTCGATAACAATATCGCCTTTTTCTAAAAGCGGAGCAATCTGATCAATCAATGCATCAACAGCCGGCCCTGCTTTGACCATAAACATGACTTTGCGAGGCCGCTTAAGTTTTTTTACAAACTCCTCGATTGAATGCGCGCCGATCACTTGAGTATCTTTTGCCGGTCCGCTTAAGAAATTATCAACTTTTTCTGTTGTACGGTTATAGACAACAACGGTAAATCCATGGTCATTCATATTCAAAACAAGATTTTGTCCCATCACTGCTAGCCCAATTAAACCAATATCTGCGCTCATAAAAATACTCCTTGTTTGTACCTGATATAGAGAATAATAGATCA
>JAUILX010000113.1 GCA_030433395.1 Chlamydiia bacterium | reverse complement strand
GCACCATATGCAGTCTCTATTATGAAAGGCAAATTCTCTTCTTTGAAATTCACTTTTTTAGCTTTTGAAAAAATTAAACTCGCTTTTTTAAAATCTTTTGATTTCATAGATGCCATAAAGGCATTCTCCAAACGATACCACCAAATTGAATGATCTTTCACATTCGATAGCAAAGCTTCAAAAAAACGTTCTTTGCCACCCATAGCTGAAGTGTTATGAATGATGAGCCCTATCTCATCATCGCTAAGATTTTGGATACGAGGAATGATCATAGAAATCAGCGTTTCTTCACTTGCCCAAGCGAGTGCTGTAGAGAAGTGATTTGAAACATTTTTATCTAGCTTTGACTCCAGCCTCTTTTGCACTAGCGGACGAGCCAGTCTAGCAGCTCCATCAAGCACGAGCTGTCCCAACAGCACAGATGCTGCTAAAACCATTACCCGCTGCTTAGTGCTTTGGTGCGGTAAAAATGCAACTAGAGCGCTTGGAATGGCAACCAAAGCCCTTGTGGCTAAAGGGATTTGAGGTTTTTCTTTAATACTGGCCTGGTGAATACCTAGCGGAAGCGCAACAAGCGCTGCGGCAATAGAATAGGCTTTTGGAGAAATGCAGCTCGGCAAAATTGATTGAATCATTTGCAACCTTTTGTTTTAAATTCTACAGATATTCTAGAACTTTTCAGAAAGTAATGGAAGTCAATTTTTTCATGGTGTATACCGAAGGGGTATACCAGGAGATGAAAATGGATCAAGAACATCCTCTAGAAGAAGGCGCCAAAGTTGTTGACCCATGCATTGTTGTGATCTTTGGAGCAACGGGTGATTTAACTGGGCGCAAGTTGATGCCTGCTTTGTACAATTTGGCAAGGGAAGGGCAGTTGCCTACTAATTTTGCATGTGTGGGCTTTGCTAGAAGAGATAAAACCGATGAGGTTTTTCGCGAAGAGATGCAAAAAAGCGTTAGCGAGCACTCGCGCGTGCAACCAATTGAAAATGATGTTTGGGATAATTTTTCGAAGCAAATCCATTACCACCAGTCTGAATTTGACAACAGCGACGGTTATGCATCGTTAAAAAAACATCTCGAAGAAATTGATCAAAAGGCCGGGACAAAAGGTAACCGTGTTTATTATTTGGCCACACAACCTGCACATTTTACATTGATCATCGAAAAGCTCCATGAACAGGATTTAATTTATGGACCAGAGGTCAAGGACAAGTTCTCACGCATCATCATTGAAAAACCGTTTGGACATAATTTAGAATCTGCAAAGCAGCTTCAGGATGAGCTGACGCGCTATTTATCTGAAAAGCAAATCTATCGCATCGATCACTATTTGGGTAAGGAAACAACGCAAAATATTTTGGTATTTCGGTTTGCTAACTCGATTTTTGAATCGCTTTGGAATAACCGCTACATTGCTCATGTTCAAATCACGGTGGCAGAAGATATCGGAATCGGCACGCGAGGGGCTTTGTTTGAAAATCAAGGGCTTCTTAGAGACATTGTGCAAAATCACATGATGCAATTGTTAACGTTGATGGCTATGGAACCTCCTGTGAATTTATCTGCAGAGGCTGTGCGCGATGAAAAAGTTAAGGTTCTTGATGCGATTAGACCCTTTAGCAAAGAGGATGTTAAGCGCTCTGTTGTGCGCGCTCAATATGCTCCTGGCACTGTAGCTGGAGAAGCTGCCAAGGGCTATCGCGAGGAAGAAAATGTAGATCCACACTCAAAGGTGGAAACATATGCTGCATTGCGCCTCTTTATTGACACATGGCGCTGGGATGGTGTTCCTTTTTATTTACGTGGAGCTAAACGTATGCCTAAACGCGCAACAGAAATTGCCATTCAGTTCAAAGATACTCCTGGGCATTTGTTTGAAAACGGAAATCAATTAGAAAATAACGTGCTAGCCATCCGCATTCAACCAAATGAGGGCATTGCGCTGAAAATTAATTGTAAAGTTCCAGGAACAGCAAGTCCCATACAGCCTGTTAAAATGGATTTTCGCTATGATTCGTTTTTCGGATTAACACCTCCTGATGCTTATGAAAGACTAATCTGCGACTGCATGGCAGGTGATACAACGCTTTTTGCCCGCGAAGATGAGGTTTTTCAGTCATGGAAAATTCTTTCACCTATATTAGAGTATTGGGAAAAAGGTGAAGCGCCTCTTGAAACTTATTCATGTGGTACTTGGGGCCCCGAAGCTGCCGAAAAAATGCTTGCTCAAGATGGCATGCAGTGGAGACTCATTTGAAAGAAATTACCACTAAAGATATTGAAAAAGAGCTGGCTTCAATTTGGAACGAGCTAGAGGGGAAAGGCACGATGCGTGCTTGCCTTCATAACCTTATCATCTACAGCTCTGAATGTGACCGTTTGCCCTATCTACAAGAAATCGTTCAAAAGACAATTGATAAATTCCCCTCCCGCATGATTTTTGTCACTCTTGGTGGAGAAAACTTGAGCACAAAAGTCTCTGTAGCACGCTCTGGAACCATTGCATGCGATCTTATCGATTTTGTTCTTCCCCAAAAAGATCATAAACTTATTCCCTTTATGGTCATGCCCCACCTCATTTGTGATCTGCCCACTTATGTTCTTTGGGCAAACGATCCTACTCAAAAAGATCCAATTGCAAGCCAACTGCAAAAGCTTGCAACTCGGATCATCTATGATTCTGAAAGCTGCGATGATCTGAATCGTTTTGCTAAAACCGCTCTGTCAGATCCTGAAAAACCTGTTGCTGATCTTAACTGGGCGCGCATCGAAGGATGGCGTGTTGTTCTCTCAAACCTTTATCGCTCGCCTGATCGTCTCAGAGCGCTAAACGAAACGGAAAAAATCCACATCACTTATAACAGCCACACAACGCCCTACTTTTCTCATACGCGCATTCAAGCGCTCTACTTCCAAGCATGGATTGCCTCTTGCCTTGGCTGGAAGCTAAAGAGTTTGCGCACAGAAGAGCGAGGTAAAACACTCGTTTATGACAATTGTGAAATCACATTAGAGCCTGTTGATTTTAAACAATTAGCGCCGGGACGAATCGTTACAATTGAAATTTCGGCCAAAGATGGAGATCATCTTCTTTTGCAGCGCAGCCCCGAAGCCCCACAGCAAATCATTATCCAACACTCAACAAAAGAGCTTTGCAGCTTGCCTACCTACTTCATGTTTGCAAAATATGAATCAGGGCAATCCCTTGTCAATGAAATCTGCCACCAAGGCACAAGCAAGCATTTTTTCCAAACGCTTGAGCTCCTTGCCCACACCCAAGAAGGTCTACCATGCTAAAACAATTTGATGATCGCCGGGATTTAGCTGTTCCGGGAAAGCGTCCAATCGCTCTTGCTTTTTGTGTCGAACATTTTATTCGCTGTGCCAATCACTGCATCGGTGAGCGGGATGCTTTTCATGTAGCCCTCTCTGGAGGATCAACTCCAAAAGCTGTTTTTCATATTCTTTCATCAGACCATTTTGCAGATAAGATTGATTGGGCAAAGGTGCATCTTTACTGGGGTGATGAGCGATGTGTGCCCCATTCCCATGCCGACAGCAATTACAAAATGGCAATGGATGCAGGCTTTGATAAACTGCCCATACCAAAAGAGCAAATTCACCGCATGGAAGGCGATCTAGACCCTGAAGAGGCTGCAGAGCGCTACTCTAAAATACTCCCACCAATCATGGATTTAATCATTCTTGGTATGGGAGATGACGGCCATACAGCTTCCCTATTCCCAGATACCGATGCTCTTAACGAAGAGAAAAAATCTGTTGTTGCTAACTACGTGCCACAAAAACAAAGCTGGCGCATCACATTCACCTTTCCCTATATCAACGCAGCAAGAGGTGTTGTTTTCTATGTTTTTGGAAAAGAAAAAAAGTCGATGATTAGGCAGGTTTTACGAAGGGTAGATAAATACCCTGCGGGCCGAGTGGGGAAAAGCGGGCGCAGGGCACTGTGGATTTGCGACACAGACGCATGGGGAAAGATTTAAAAAACGACTTGATGGTTCTTTACTGGGGACTGCATGTCCACGATGTCAGCTCCTTTGGGAAGGTCAAACATCTCGCGTAGTTCTTTGATATCAGCAGGCTCTTGATCAAAAAAAGCGTGTATTTTGCTCATAATTCCTTCTACAAGCTGACTGATTTTATTCAAGAGTGAATCGGT
>JAUILX010000112.1 GCA_030433395.1 Chlamydiia bacterium | reverse complement strand
CTTCATAGTGGGAAAAGCGTCAACCATGAGCTTGATCCCATTATGGCTTCATTGATTTCTGTAGCCAGAGCAACTCTAAACTCTGAGCTTGGAAAGTTGGCTAAAGGGACAAAAGATAAGTTTTACGAGAGACTTAAAGTCTTTTATAGTAATGAACGCTATTATAAAAGAGTCTCAGCGCTATGTACAAAAACAAATTACCTGCTTGTTCATCAGTCTCTTTGGGCTACGCAGCACTTAGTGCGCATTGCCTCAAGCGAGCATAAAGCCATCAATTTAATTAAAAGGCTCGGGTATGGAGCACTCGCAGCAAGAAACCTTGCTTCACCTGTCCTAGCTGCTGCAGAAGCTTATCAAGGCGGAAAGATCCCTGATGAGAGCCTTCTTACAGAACTCCAAAATGCTTACAACCGTGGCGAAAAAGCCTTAGGAATAAAAGATATTCAAAGACCCTGGTATGAAATGCTTGAATCTACAGAGCAAGCTCTCTTTGACCCTAGCTTAACTGAAGAAGGGCTTGCAAATGTTTATCAAAATATCCAAGAGTACGATAAAGTCACGAAAAGCTTTAATAAACATGTAGTAAACAAGCTTAAACAGCTCATCGGGCAAGACCAGGTCACTCAGGAAACCAAAGAATTTGTATTTGGGTTCGTTGGACAGCTTTGGGATATTGCAGCAGACCACCAAAAGCCTGAAATACGCCTCAAAGCATTGGATATCTTAGGTGAGATTTTTAATAAAAAGAACCAATCTAGTGATGTGCGTGTTCTTATCCTTACAGCACTCAAATGCATTGTTAGCGCATCTGAAAAAGATGGTGCTGTGATCGAAAGAGCAAAAGCTCTTCAGGGTACTCTACACGCGAGGAAGCCTAAGCTGGAAGATGCAGAGCTTTTTAGACAAAGCAAATACCAAAGTTTAGCACTGATTGCAGACGATGGGTCTCTCTTGAATGCAGCAAAGAAAAAGCTTGAAGGCGTTAAGCAGAGCCAACCCTTGCCATCCAGCAAGTTTATATATGGATCGAAAGAAATAAAAGTGTTTGAGAAAAAAGTTACTATAGGAGGTAACTTCGCGCCTAAGGGACCTGCAGCTATTACAGCTGATGAGCTTGAAAGAGCTGTTAGCGCAGCTTTAAAGCTGCATAAGCTTGTGGTTAATCCTCAAACGGGGGGCGTTTCTTTGCACACAGAAATTGGCAATAAAAAAGAAACGACTTTCAAAGAAGAGGTCAATATTGCTGGAGATTTTGAAGGGTGATTGCAAAAGGGATACTTTCTACAGGGGGATTTGAAAAAATCCCCCTTGGCGATCAAGTTCAGGAAGGGCAGAAGCTGTCCCTTTACTATTTAAACGATCTTACAGAAGAAAAAATTGCACGTGCAAAAAAGGCTTTAATTGAGCAAACATCTCGTAAAGGCAGAGACTACCAAGGCAATCTCGACACATTTAATGAGGAGGTTAGAGAAAAACGTTATCTTTTGAAAGAGGGACGTAATCTACATTTGATAGAAGGAGAGGCTAAAAAAACTCCCGAAGGCATCAAGCATACTCTCGTGAACCTCTCACAGTCAATCAACAATTTTCTTAGAGGCGTAGCTATCGGTGGGAATTTCATTGTTACTAGCCAATATGTTACCATTAATATTTCCGTTCAAGGGTCCGAACGGAACTCTAAACAACCGACTCCGTTAATGCCCCTACCAAAGCCTCCTAAGCCCGCGCAATTCTTCATGGATCGCGATGAAGACCTAAAAAAGCTAAGCGAGCTTTTTGAAACAAACAACAAGGTAGCCATTACCGGGCTTGGAGGCGTGGGCAAAACCCAACTAGCCTACAAATTCATCCAGGAGCAAACAACATGCGAGAATGTGTATGTTATCGACGCCTCAAGTCAAGAAACTGTAAAAGAAGCATTAAACGGTATAGCCGAGTATCATAAAATTCCCGTTTTTGATTATGATAAGCTGCGATTTTCGGAACTAAAAGAACATCTCAATAAGTTTCAAAATGACTTTCTGATGTTCATTGACAATCTTGACGATCAAAGGGACGCCCTATGGATAAAGCGATATTTGCCTAATACAGGAAGAATTTTGATGACCAGCCGGCTAAGTGGAATTGAGCGTATTTTAGGCGGAGCAAACCATTCCTTGGGAAGCCTCTCGACGCCCGCTGCAGTAAAATATCTTCTTGAAGCAACTGGTCAAAAAAGTGAAGAGGCGGCAATACGAATAGCTGAAAAATTGCATGGATTTCCATTAGCGCTTTCACACGCAGCAGCATATATTCAAGATTTTATGGATCTGGAAAATTATTTTAAATTACTAGAAAAGAAAGACGTAGCCATTTTAAATAAATCGATTCAAAGGCTTGATGATTATGAATATACTGTTTTGATCACATGGAAGATCAGTTTGGAAAAAATAAAAGAAGAAGAAGCGTTTGCGATAGACATTATTGAATTCACCAGTTTCTTAACAGGTCATAATTTTGACCTCTTTCTTCTTGAAAATTGGAGTAAAAAATATGGACATGGGGAGGATGCAGTTATGGATGGTATTCGACCTCTCTGTAAATATTCATTTTTCAATCGATTGTCAGAATCTAAAACTTACACTATCCATCCACTAGTTCAAAAAGTTGTACGTACTGAGCTGCTAAAAATAGACCTTAAAAAAGCCAATGAAATTGCAAGACAGGTGGATCAAGTTCTCAAAGCATTGGCCATCAAAAAAAAACAAGCACAAAAGCTCAAACCCCAACAAGTTGCCGACGAAGCTCCAAGAGTCAAAGCCTACATCCAGCAAATTAGTAGCTTGAAAGATAGCCAAGAGGACATTAATAAGCTTTACGACTACCTGTCAAGCGAAACTTATCAAGAGCCCTTGCGCCTAGCCTTTATTGAAGGCCTTGCAAATAACATGAGCAGCGAAGAGCTTAAAAGCTTTACTAAAATTCCAAACAAGCTCACAGGCTATCGCTATTCATATTACCAAAAATATCAAGAGCTCAAAACGTGTTTAGAGCACATGACAACAGACCAACCTAGTCCTTTGTCAGGAATTAAAGTCAAGGTGACCACTACCCGCTGGTCGCAAAACGGTCTAATGCCCGTTCCTGAAAAAGACGAGGAAGAAAGCACCATAGCTGACAGATATCTCAAGCCAGAAATCATCGAACAAATCATCGAGCCCGAATGCTTAGCACAGCAAAAAGCAAGCCAGATCAAATTTGTGCTGCAAAGACAGTTTCCCGCTAGCTTGCACCGAGTAGCCAAAGCGAAAACAAAAGAAGGTCATTCACTTCATTTTAAAGAGCGCCCAACACACCCCTGCATGGAATTTGCTGTCACAAGCCTGATGTACCGACTCTTTGGCCATGGAGCGCCACCGCTCTGTCTTGCAAAATTTACCATAGAAGGATTATCCGATGGTGAAAAATTTTCTACAGCTGTGATGATATCCCTAACCGAAAAAGGCGATACGCTCACGGACTTGATAAAAAAAGACACAAGAAAAATCCAAGCCCTTAAAAAACAAAAGCAGTTTAGTGAAATGCTCATATCTCAGCTCCTCCTCATGCCAAGCGATGCTCACAGCTCCAACTTCATAGCTACACGAGATGGGCTAGTATGCATAGATAATGAAGCGTCCTTCATACCCATTAAAAAGCCTGATTCTAAAGATATCCTATTCAAATCCCATTTGTTTAAGTTAGGTAGTGGCAAGCTAAGCAGAAGGGCAACAGCCGCTTTTAAAAAGTGGGATGCGCACATGGTGCTAGCCGGCTGGCTCAACGAGCTTTTGCATCAAAACAGAGCATGGACAGCATTGTTTAAAAGGGAGCGTAAAATGCTTGCTAAGCCCATCCGCGACCCTCACCCTCTTAACACAATTATTGACCCAAAAACAAATAAGCTGCGTGAGGTTAACTGTGTACCCAGCCTGATCCTCCCTAAAGGAACGATTACAAGGCTCTATCGACAGATGACCCATCTAAAAGAATTCTTTAAGGACAATCCAAGTCCTAAGTATAAAACTCTACTCGAGCAGATGTTAAGCTGTTGGGAGGACGAGCCTACCCCGAGGTTTTTCGGCTGTAAAATAGCCAAGCGTTACGCAAAACATCTAAACTCAAAAGAGCCAGCTGAATTAGATCACACCGTATCGAGCTCATCAATGATCACATGGGACAATCTTTTAGGCAAGGTTCCCACAAAAGCA
>JAUILX010000111.1 GCA_030433395.1 Chlamydiia bacterium | reverse complement strand
CAACTGCTAAGCCAGCATACATCATAACGTGCACATCCAAGAGTGTTGCTGCCTGGCCAAAGAGAAAGACTTGGACTTTTGAATAAAGCTTTGGATCAGAAAACTGCAAATGGGAGGCAATCAAAACGCCAAGCCCTAAAAATGTTACGAGCACAGCGCAAAGAACTGCATCGGATGAAAGCTTGAGCCGCGTTTGCATTGCATGAACCACCCAAAGCGCAACAAGCGCGCTAACAAAAGCTCCTATGAGCATACTCGCATCAAAAGTTGCGATACAGGCCCCAAGTACGATGCCTGGGTACGTTGCATGTGAAAGCGTTTCACTAACAAGCGAGCGGCGGCGAATATAGGCAATGACACCAATGAGTGATGCCGATAAACACATAAAAAGCGCTCCTAGAATTGGAGCCCGAAAAATGGGGTCAATGAAGTAGTTCATCGACGCCCTTCATGCTTGTGCTTGAATAATTTTGTGGCCTCAGCAAGAAGAGAGCCTTTTTGTCCATAGGTACGCGCAATATTTTCAGCTGTAAAAACTTCATCAGTTGGTCCACTAGCAACAAGCGATGTATTGAGCAGTACAACCCAATCAAAATAATCTTCTACAGCAGTCAGATCGTGGTGAACTACAAAAAGCGTCTTGCCTTGTTTTTTAAGCTTTTTAAGCACCTGCATGATAGCGCGCTCGCTGGCCATGTCAACACCTGCAAAGGGCTCATCAAGTAAGTAGACATCGGCATCTTGCAAGAGCGCACGAGCTAAGAAAAGACGCTGCTGCTGCCCTCCAGAAAGTTGATCGATTTGCCTGTCTGCAAATTGTTGCACTTCAAGCGTTGCAAGTGCTTGGTGGGCGGCATCACGATCAGCCTTGCGAGGCCACTTGAGCCAACCAAGCTTGCCATAGCGCCCCATTAAGACCACTTCTAGGGCCGTGATAGGAAAATCCCAATCGATAGAAGTGCGCTGTGGCACATAGGCAATCGATTTTCTCACTTGAGAAAACGGTGAACCATTAAAACGAACCGTCCCGCTTGCAGGTTTAACCATGCCAATTGCAGTTTTTAAAAGGGTGCTTTTACCAGCTCCATTAGGTCCAATGACGCCGACGAGCGAACCCTTTGGAATGCGAAAAGAAATGTCCCAAAGAACAGAGGTCTGTCCATAATCGACTGATAAATCGTAGGCTTCAAAAGCTGATTCACTCATGATGCAAACTCTTTGCAATAACATTAGCATTATGATGCATCATCTCGATGTAACTACTCTCCATTGCATCTCCAAAAAGAGGCGTTTCAATCATCTTAATCTCCATACCCCGCTTGCAAGAGGCATCAACAACCTTTTTCAAAGCATCAGAGCTCACATTTGATTCAGGGAACAAAACAGGAATACGATAGCGCTCAAGGTGTGAAATAATTTCTAAAATATCCACAGGGCTAAGTTGACTGTCAGGAGCAAGTCCTTGCGGCGCTGCAACACGCTTTTTCCAGCCATGTTTTTGAAGCTCTTGGGGATTTGATAAATAACGACGGGCAAAGTAATTAAACGCATCATGGCTTGTCACTAAAAACCGTTTGTCTTCAGGAACGCTTTGCATCTGTGTGTAAATGGCACTGTGGTGCTCAAGCAAAGTTTCTTTTAGTTTGGCTCCTCTTTCGTAGTAGAGGGCGGCATGCTCGGGATCTTTAGAAGAGAGCGCTGCGACAATTGGATCAACAGTTCGCGACCAAAGAGCCATATCCATCCAGACATGCGGATCAAGCTGTCCATCAATTACAAGCAATTCTTGACGGCACTGACGGTAAAGATGGTCACCTAAAACAACACAGTTTGGATGCTCTTTTAGCTGATATTGGATGCTTGCCCCATGCTCAAGGCCAAGACCATTTGCAAAAATGATATCTGCGCGCTCAAATTTCTCACCATCGCCTTTAACTAACTCATAACTATGAGGATCAATTTCACCGGTAACAAGGCAGAGGGCATCAATATGCTCGCCCCCAATTTGCTGAACTAAATCATCGATCATAGCAATAGTTGAAAGTACCTTTGGCTTGCCATTATCACGCATAAATGTTTTTAGCTTTGAGCAAGTTTCTTTCGATGAGCACCCCATAAAAATTGAAGCTACACCAATTAACAAACAGATCCACCTTTTCATACTAACAATCCTTTCATCTGGCGCAGCAAAGTTAATGGGTAAATCCCAGCGCTACACCCCGATGTAAATTCAAATTTAACCGCATACCTTCCTATACTATAAGCTCTACTCGCTGATCCGAACGCTTTGGGCTTTTTTATAGAGCACTGAGCACACGGACAGCTGCGTTGTATATCGGACAAATCATACCTGCAAAGGGTACCATCTGTCCACTCAATTACAATTTCGCAAGGTCCGTTTTGAAAAAGTTTTTGAATACCCGCCCCCGAGCAAGATCCCTGCAGTTTCTCCTCGATTGCCAATCCAGCAGACATTTGTTTAAAAACCACCTCAAAAGATTCGAGCATAGCATGTGACGATAGTTTTTTTGCAATCGATAGGAACTGCAAAGCCGCAGGACTGTCTTCAACCGTTTTTCCCTGATCGCCAAGCAATGAGATTTGCGGCTCAAGCGGGACCTGCCCAAGAAGAGGGACATTTAATTCTTGAGCCAGGCGCACCCCCCCTCCTTCGCCAAGAGGAAAGAGCCTCTCCCCTCCAGCCTTGAGATAGCTCATATTTTCAACGACACCAAGAGTTGGTACCTTTAAACGCTGGAAACACTCGTAGGCCTTTCGCACATCCATTAAAGCAATCTCTTGAGGCGTTGTCACCAAAACAGCTCCAGACAACTGAGATTGCTGCATCAAGGTAAGTTGGACATCCCCAGTTCCTGGTGGAAAATCAATCAATAAATAATCAAGGTCTCCCCACTGCGTCTTTAAAAGAAACTGGATGATGGTCTCATTAGCTATAGGAGCTCTAACAACTGCTGCTGCTCCAGCTTCCCTAAAAAATGCCATGCTCACCAACTTAATGCCCTGTGAATCTGCAGGAATAAGCCAATCAGACCTACGCAATGGCCCCTCAGGGCAAGGGAGCAAGTGATGCATTGAAGGACCATAGACATCGGCATCAATAACGCCAACACTTTTACCCAACTTGCATAATGAGCGAGCCAAGTGCGCAGTCGCAGTTGATTTTCCGACCCCACCCTTTCCTGCAGCAATCCCAACAATATGCCGCACCTTTGAAATTCCATTTTCAACAGTTTTGGCTTCATATAAATCAAGTGGCATAATCTAAAGCCTAAAACATTACGAAAAAAGCTACAATATTTATACCGATTTTTGAGTTCCATTCTGTATAATTTACTTAACATGCAGAATTTCAAAATGATCGAAAGCACATAGCAATTTTTTACAATAAAGTATTGCAAAATATTTACTAATATATACAATCTATTAAATAAGCCAGGAAATCTAGCTGTAAATTGTTAAACAAAAAAGATTGCACGCAAAAAACAAACGTGTTAAACCTTTGTGAAGTCTTAATAAATACGCGCTTTTAGCGCTTGAGAAGTTAAAACAAAAAGGACAAAGAATGAACAAAAGCATGACAATGGGAAAAGCAAAACACATTGAAGAACTAAAAGAAGTCATTGCAAAAGCCATAAAAAAAGTAGGTGGCACAAAAGAAAATGACTTGTGTAAATTCATTCCAATGGAAGAAGGTTACATGCACCACTTCACATTGAAAAAAATGAAACATAAAGAGCCGACCGAGCTTTGCTCACTTATCGAAAAGTTTATTATCCGCGCTGATAAAATCAAGCCAGTCCCACCAAAACAGCGCGCGGCACGGGGTTCACGCAAGCGTCGCGACCAAGTTGCTTTTTCTCGCTCACAGCTAGATCGCATGCTTAATATGGCGCGCCTCGCAGGCGACAAAGAAATGATTGCACTGCTCAGCCCTAAAGAATCTCTTGCAAGCGTCAAGCGCAAGCTTATTCAAGCCATTCGCCAAAACGACATCGAGCACGAACTATGGAATACCTATGTTGAAATCATCACCGCACAAGAGACTATGATCGAAATGGTTCGCCGCGGCGAAACACCTCAGTAAGCATCTTTGAGGGCCTCGCTGAGGCCCTCAACTTAAAATAAATATTTGAACATAAAGAAATAATTTAATATTGGAAAATAATTAGATCTCCTGCTATACTCTAAAGTTCGGCAGAGCCTCTAATGCTCTTCCTCAGATTTACTACACATACTATTGAAAAAGGATAGAAACAATGGCA
>JAUILX010000110.1 GCA_030433395.1 Chlamydiia bacterium | reverse complement strand
TTGATTTACATAAAGGTGAAATCATTGGAATTGTAGGAGAGTCAGGCTGCGGAAAAAGCGCTACAGCAAAAGCAATCATGCGACTTATTGACAGCGATGATGGAAAAATACATTTTGAAGAGACAGAGCTAAGAGGCTTATCTGAAAAGCAGATGCGCAAAATTCGTGGTAAGCGCATCGGGATGATCTTTCAAGACCCCCTTTCATCTTTAAATCCTAGCATGAAAATCGGCCACCAAATCACTGAAGCGATCCGCTTGCACACAACATCAAGCTCTAGCCAGGCAAAAGAAAAAGCTATTGACTTGCTAAATCAAGTCGGCATTCCCGATCCACAAATGCGTTTTGATCAATACCCCCATGAGCTTTCTGGAGGCATGCGCCAACGCGTTGTTATTGCAATTGCTCTTTCATGCGACCCCCAAATTCTCATTGCTGATGAACCAACAACAGCTCTAGACGTCACCATCCAAGCTCAAATCCTTGCTTTGCTAAAAAGTTTGCAGTGCTCTCGCAATATGAGTATCATATTAATCACCCACGACTTGTCAATTGTTGCAGGCCTCTGCGATCGAGTCATTGTAATGTATGCTGGAGAAATCGTTGAAGAAGCATCGACTGATGCTCTTTTTGAAAATCCAAAGCACCCTTATACAAACCGCCTACTTCAGTCAATACCAAGGGCTGATGTCAAACTCAAGCGCCTTAAAGCAATCAAAGGGCATCCTCCAAGCCTTCATAAAGCAAAAAACAATTGTAGTTTTTGCCCCCGCTGCAAAGAAGCCCTAAATATTTGCGTTTTGCAACAACCCCCACAATTTGAAGTTGGTAAAAATCACTTTGCCGCTTGTTGGCTTTACGATAAAAGGAACACCCATGCAACCTCTGATACAGCTCAAGAAGTTATCGAAGAATTTTCAAGTCGGTAAAGCTTCCCTTGCAGCCTTAACTGACGTCTCTTTTGACATCTACCCTGGGGAGACGCTAGGACTTGTTGGAGAATCAGGGTGTGGAAAGTCAACGCTTGCCCGCTCGCTCTTGCGTCTCCACAGTCCAACCTCTGGTCACATCACCTTTGATGGCTTTGATCTTTTCGATCCAGCCCATGACAAACTATTTAGGCGTGAAATCCAAATGATTTTCCAAGACCCTTACGCTTCACTTAATCCTCGTATGACAGCAGGAGAAATCATCTCAGAGCCATTAATCCTACAAAGCAGTGGCAACAGCCAAAAGCGCAAACAACGTATCGAAGAGCTTTTAGACCTCGTTGGGTTTAGCTCTGATCAGGCCCTGCGCTATCCTCACGAATTTTCTGGCGGTCAGCGCCAGCGCATTGGCATTGCCCGAGCTCTCTCTTTAAATCCCCGCTTTATCATTTGCGATGAGCCCATTGCAGCCCTCGATGTTTCGATCCAAGCCCAAATCGTCAACCTCCTTAAAAAGCTTCAAAGCAGTCTTGATTTAACCTATCTCTTTATTTCCCACGACCTATCAATGGTACGTTATTTGTGTAACCGCGTGGCTGTCATGTATCTCGGTGAAATTGTCGAGCTAGCCTCATCAGATGATCTTTACAGCCATCCCCTACACCCTTATACACAGGCCCTCATTTCAGCTATTCCAATCCCCGACCCCAAAATCGAAAAAAGCCGCTCACGCATAGCCCTTTCTGGCGAAGTTCCAAGCCCTTTAGATAAGCCTAAAGGATGTCCTTTTGCTTCACGGTGCCCCAAAGTCATGTCCAAATGCCACATCCAAAAACCACCCCTCCGCACAATACGCAAGAACCACACCACCGCCTGCCATCTATATGATATCTAGAGTGCTGTGCTGCATGTAAAAAATCTCAATTGATTCCCTATAAATACCTTTCCAAAATTCATGCAATGAATTAACATCCTTTTTAAATTCACACCCTATGAAGGACTTTGTTATGAACTTGTTGCCTGTTACATCAGATTGTATAAAACAACCACAAACATACTGTAAGATAGCATACGGCTCAATTGGTTCTATTGCGAAAGCCGTCATGCAGTTTTCGTCAAAAAAGTACGCAGAAAATGCACACGCAATTCAAGCTACAAAATACATCATCACTCAGTCTTCTAAATTTCTAATTCCACTTGGAATAGGAATGGTTATTACATACGTTCTCTTGGATAAGTGCGTTGATCACGAAAAGGTAGTTAAAGAGGTCGAAAAAAAAGCCATCAATCCCTGTTATTCTTTCAACATGGATCTTTTGACCAAGCTGCCAGGCGTGAATTTTAAAATAATAAAATACACTACTGCTGAACGCCAGATTGCAAGTTCCTGGACGAAAGAGATTGAAGACCCGATAACAATCAGATGCCCGGAAAACCTTCATTTGCCTGAGGGAATATCAATGCTTACCATCGATGCAGAAAAACTCGCAGATCGCGGGCAGCTAACTGATATTCTTGCTCAGGAGTTAACTGTTGATCATCTAAAACTATTAAATGTTACCGAAAATGACCTGAAAAATTCAAAATGTTTATTAAACATTAAAAATCTAGAAATACATGGTGCCATTTCTGAGCAAACTCTCTTGAGAATACATAACAGCTATCCCAATATAGTAACTTTTGTCTTGCCAAATTGTGAAGCTCCACCTGTTTTGAAAGCAAATCGCCTGGTAAAAGACTCTAAAGACTCTAATTTCGAAGAAAAGTTTAAGGATGCAAATTGTTTTTGGAAAGCAGTAGCCGATAATTTAGCCAAAAGACAGATAGAGAGACAAACAAATCACTGGAATGTGCACTTTCCTGATGACTCGCTATACCCTAAATACGATGGAAAAGATATTGTAGCTGCGATGTATTTTACGCACTTGCCGCTTTTTAAAAAATCACTGATTGCTCATAGCTTAAAGCACTTTGCAGAAAAACAACCAAAATTTCTCCCTTTTTTAAGAGTATTGAATTTGTCTGGCTGTAATAATTTAGAACCTTCATCTTTACGGTATATAACTTCACTTAAACTTTATGAGCTTAATCTTAATGAATGTCCTAATTTATACTCTGAGAAAAGCCAAGATAAAACCCGCTTAACAACAGCTTTAGCTCTCTGCATAGCAAACGGAACCCAAAGAATTCATTTAAAAAACATCGAAAACATCAACAAGTTATCAGAAGACTTGGTTGTGTTAACTGAACACAGTCAATCTGTAAAAATTGAAATAAGTAAGAATGATCGGAAAATCAAAACTCTTTTCCGTGGAAGAGCTTTAAGGCAACCGCCTGCTACACGAGCTTCATAAGTTAACGCGAGTGCCAACAGCGGGAATAAGGACCTCTTTAAAACTAGGGTAGTTAGCCCCACGTAACACCTCGTCTATAAAACCTTGAAGGCCTGCAAAAATGACTTCTCGTCTTCCCTTTTTTTCGAAAAAGTCATCGTAGTGAGCTGCCATAATATAAGGAGCTTTGAGGCGTTTGACAAAATTGATGGGATAGCCTCGCACAAGGTGCCAGCCAGGGACGCAGAGAATGGCTAAATCCACAGACTGGACCGATTTATCAGGAAAACCTATAGGTGCATTGGTCGCTGCACCTGTAAAGTAGATGGTTTTTTTGCCCTGATTGCTTGAGAGTTCAAAGAGATAGGCATAAACTGGGCCGCACTTGAATTGGTTAGCTTTAGTTGGCGCATCTGTCAGAGGTTGCTTCACGGCTCCGCTGTAAAGCATAACGCCCTTAAGATGGGGTGCATGATCAGCTATAAAAGCTTTGTAGCGAAGGTCTGGACTAATGGCATGCCATTCATCGTCAACTTGAGCAAGCTCAACTTTACTTTCTAGCCCCTGGTGATATCCAGCCAGTATGTTGCGCGTTGTTGGACTGCCGATAATGGGCACATCGGTCCATTGCATCTGGCGAAATAGCTCAGCTACATCTAAAACGTGATCGTAGTGAGAGTGGCCAACAAAAATGGCCTTTGGTTTTGGCAGCGTCCGCAACTGTTTTGCAATTTTAGCGACCTGGGAAGGATTTGATTTAATATCTCCAATTCCAGTTGTAATCATGCTGTGATACGAGTAGAAAGGATCTGTCAGGATAAGAGTATCGCCAAGCTGTATACCGAATGGAATTCAAAAATTGGATTTTCGGCGGCTTCAGAAGCACCGCAATTCGTCGATCTTAAGTGGCCTCATATTTTTAATATTAGGTTACTTAACGCGAGTTGCGGATCAACTATCTATGAAATGGTGCATATTTTTGATGAAATTTTTAGAAAAATCTGCGCAGTGGATAGCCAACGCGCTATCCTCAAGCAG
>JAUILX010000109.1 GCA_030433395.1 Chlamydiia bacterium | reverse complement strand
TGCAGCTGATCACCATCAAGCGTTTCAATAGCCTTTTTCACCTGAGGCATGAGCTTGCCCACTTTTTTTCCTAGGTTGCGGAAATTAGCTTTTGGCACATAGGTAACAAACTCAGATTCGTCTGAATAAAACTTAATCTCTTTTACATTGAGCTCATCTGCAATGAGTTGGCATTGCTCTTTAAGCGCGTTAAGCGTTAATTCATCACTAGACACAACATGAGCCTTTGCCAAAGGCTGCCTGACCTTCATTTTGTTCTCTTTGCGCAAACCATGCCCTAAACTCACAGCAGACATCACAGCTGCCATCTCATCTTCAAGAGCAACGTTCCGCTTCGCCTCATCTGGAACTGGAAAATCACAAAGATGAACAGACTCTGGATCAGTTGGTGTACGCAGCTCTTGAAAAATACTATCCGCAATAAAGGGAACAAACGGCGCCGCAACTTTTGAAAGCTCTTTAAGAATACCATATAACGTTGTAAAAGCCGCCCTGCGGTCTTCATTATCTTCTTCTGACCAAAAACGTGGGCGACATCTGCGAATGTACCAATTTGTTAAATGGTCAATAAATTGCACAAACGGAGAAACAGCACCAGCAAGCTCATAGCGCTCCATAGCCCCACTGACAGTTTCAATCAAATCTTGTAACTTAGAAGTGATCCAAAGATCAATTCCTTCGGTTGCTGAAGCACTCTTACCTGGCTCCCAATCATAAATCACTGCATAAGTCGACAAGAAGACAAACGAATTCCAAAGAGGGATCAGCACCTGGCGCATCACCTGCTCAACTCCCCTTTCAGAAAAGCGCACATCATCGCCATAAACTGCTGGACTATTCATCAAAAACAAGCGAATAGCATCAGCGCCGTACTTATGAACAACAAGCATAGGCTCGGGGTAATTTTTTAAGCGTTTGCTCATCTTATTCCCATCTTCTGCCAAAATCAAACCATTGACGATGCAGTTTTTAAATGCAGGCTTATCAAATAATGCAACCGACAAAACATTGAGCGTGTAAAACCAGCCGCGTGTTTGATCTAGCCCCTCAGCAATAAAATCAGCAGGAATAACCGTCTTAGCGCGATCACCATCTTGTGCATAAGGCATAGATCCTGATTCAAACCAGCAATCAAAAACCTCAGATATACGCCTAAAAATCTTGCCATCTTTTTCAATCTCGATATCATCAATGAAATGGCGGTGGAGATCTTTAGGTCTTTGACCGCTCAAGGCTTCAAGCTTATCCAAACTGTCAATAACAATGCACTCACCATCTTCAGAGCGCCAAATGGGAATAGGCGTTCCCCAGAAGCGATTACGAGAAACAGCCCAGTCGCGAGCATTTTCTAGCCATTTACCAAAGCGTCCCGATTGGATATGCCCAGGCACCCAATGGATCTTTTCATTCGCTGCAAGCAAACGCTCTTTAATCTTTTTAACTGAGATGAACCACGTGCTAACAGCTTTGTACAAAAGTGGAGTGTCTGAGCGCCAGCAAAACGGATAGCGGTGGCGAACTGTTGCTTGTTTAAATACCTTGCCCTCGCCTTTAAGCCGCCGCATGATTGCCTTATCAGCATCCTTAACAAACTGCCCTTTAAACTCACCAGCTTCATCAGTAAAGCACCCATTCTGATCCACAGGGCAAACAAGCTCAATACCCGCCTTCTTGCAGACATAAAAATCAACCTCACCAAAAGCTGGCGCAGCATGTACAAGACCTGTTCCATCACTTGCTTCGACAAACTCATCCCCAAGCACAACAAAAGCCTTTGGAGTATCCAAAAAGTAATCAAACATCGGATAATAGCTCCTGCCAATTAAGTCTACACCCTTCATTTGCTTAATCACCTTGGGAGCATCCTTAAAATAAGCATCAACCCTAGATTGAGCCATAATCAGCTGCTCACCTTCATGCTCGATCTGCACATAATCCAATTCAGGATGCACAATCACAGCCAAATTTGAGAGCAACGTCCAAGGAGTTGTCGTCCAAACAAGCAAATGAGCTCCAGGCTCATCCCTAAGAGCAAATTTCACAGTGAGTGAAGGGTCATCAACATCGCGGTAATTCAAATTTGCTTCAAAATTAGAAAGCGGCGTACCCAGCTTAGCCGAAAACGGCATCACCTTAAATCCCTCGTAGACCATGTCCTTGTCCCAAATCTGAGAAAAAACCCGCCAGACTGATTCCATGAACTCCAGATCCATTGTTCGATAAGTGTCCTTGAAATCGAGCATCCGCCCCATGCGAAGCACCGTATCTTGCCATTCCGTTGCGTAACGGTTAACAATTGCCCTGCACTCTTCGTTAAAATTGCCAATTCCAAAAGCCTCAATAGACGGCGCACCTGAAAGCTCTTTAGCCTTTTCGATCTCGTTTTCGACCGGCAATCCATGACAATCCCAGCCAAAGCGGCGGGGCACACAAAACCCACGCATCGTCCAATAACGGAGCACCGTGTCCTTAATCGTACCAGCCAGCAAATGGCCATAATGAGGCAAACCAGTTGCAAACGGCGGTCCGTCATAGGTCACAAAAACCTCTTTGCCCTTCCGTCCTTCAATTGATTTACGAAAGATATCAGCTTCTTTCCACAGTTTCAAAACCGTTTCTTCACGCTCAGCAAAGCTTTTTTTTAAGATAGTAAACATAGTCCGTCATTATACAGCATTGTCTTTTAATTTGTAAGCCTGCATTGGGTGGGTTTTATCAGGGTAAACCAGCTCTAACTCATGAGACTTAAGCATCGGGGTCAAATAATGTTCACGCAAGTGTTTAGGATTTCTTTTTAGCAGCACCGCAAGATCTGCTAATTTTTGAGGTTGAGTGACACACAAATTTTTGATGATTGCTTTTAGAGCAGATGACGACATTTTCCTTTGAACTCCTTTTAACTGCTCTAATAATTCCTTCGAAAAAGGAGCTGTCTGGGGAGCTGTATTATCTATAAGCTTTTTTGTAGGAATATAGTAAGTCTTTGAAGCCGTCCCCTTTTGATAGATCAAACCATGATCCCTAAACTTTCGCAAACTCTGGGATGCTGTAAGCGTATCAACATGATTCATCTGCCTGTAATCAGCATTTGTGATCGCACCCAACTCACGGATCACAATCAACGCTTTCGCTTCTTCATCTGTCAAATTCATTTGTTTGAATTGAGAGAGCCAATCAACATCGCTCTTATCAAAGAAGAAGATCCTGCATTGCGAAATTCCAGCCGATTAGCGTAACGGATGATCTGAGTAGGACTTTTTACAAAATAGTCGCGATGCATCAAAGCATTGGCAATTCCTTCACGAACAGCAGCACAAGGAATCAACGGAATATCTTTACGTCGCATCGTTTTTTCATCGAGTGAAAATCCAAGAGGGATATCCTGCATAACACAATTGAGCAAGCGCGGCATCATCGTGATGAGTGATTCACTAAACTCAACAGAGTGAAAACGTCTATCTGGATCAGGAACCCACTCCGTGCCCCCAACCAATATGTAATCAACCCTAGTTGCTAAGTAAAAGTCGTCTTAAAGCCATCTTGGAGCCAAAAAGCACAAGGCCTGCCACGGTAAGCACTAATTTACCTCTGCATTCGGTAACAGCATGGAGCGAATGCAACAAATCAATATCACTTAATATTAGCTCAGACGCAGACGCATACACCACTTTACGCACCCGCCTGTATTCTTCAATAGCTTTTAGGTCAATATCGCCCCACGAAGTATCTAGCAGTTCTTTTTTCTCATAGCGCTTTTGCAAACCACGCTGAAATAGATCCTGCAAATCCTCATTCACACACCGCTGGTCACTTGCCCCAACACGTCTAAAAGCACCACAATGCATCCCCTTAGACTTGATATACACAGGCTTATCCCGTGGCTTGGCCTCTTCAACTTTGACTATGACAACATTCTTGCGATCAGGGAAAACCTAAATCTTTGGCCTAATAGGAATATTGAAGCTTGATCGGCATAGGGACGCCGCTTCATTTTGCACACGCTCAGGATCGTTCACACCGCGAATCGCAAAAACCTCGTCTTTTTCCTGAATGCCTAAAAAAATATAACCGCCACCCATTCTTGGCTCATTTGAAAATGCACAAATCGTTTCTAAAAAGCTTTTTCCCAACCCCTCTCTTGCTAATTTCGCCTCAAAATGGTCACACTCGCCCAGTTCCATTTCTTTAAATAATGCATCAAAATCCATGAAAAACAGATTAACAATTCAAGATTTCAATTACTAGTTGTAATTTGCCCTATCTTCAGCTATCATAGCGAATGAGTCTGTAAGCCACTGAAACACAAGAGGAAATATATTTCTCAAGTCTCTTAT
>JAUILX010000108.1 GCA_030433395.1 Chlamydiia bacterium | reverse complement strand
GAAGTTGTAAAAGCCAACGCCCCACAAACAGAAGACACACTATCATCAGCAGATTCAGAAGAAAATAGCGATGAAATCGCCCTTTCTGATCTAGATGAAGTGCCTGCTGTCCGTTAACAATCAAAAATTTCCCCCGCAAGACCCCTGGGCTCAATACCCAGGGGCATCCGTTATGCAAATAATCCTATTTGAGCCACAAATCCCACAAAACACAGGTAACATCGTGCGTACCTGCAAAGTCACTGGCTCAGACCTAATTCTGATAAATCCTGGCTTTGACACCTCTGATCGCATGCTCAAGCGAGCAGGCTTGGATTACTGGGACGGCGTCAACGTATCAATCAAAGACAACCTAAAGTCCATACTCCAAGTGCATACTGGCCCTCTTCACTTCTTTTCGAGCAAAGCAAGCAAGCTCTACACAGACGTCCTATACCAAAACAATTCCACACTGATCTTTGGCTCAGAAACAAAAGGACTACCAGATTGGGTCCATCAAGAATATGCATCTCATCTAGTCAGGCTGCCCATGATTGAGAACGTACGCTGCTTAAACCTTGCAACAAGTGTAGGAATTGGAATCTACGAAGCCCTGAGACAAATAGAGTTTAGACCTACATTGAGCAGTTACGGTAAGGAAAGATGCTAACTATTTTGATTCTCAGTAGAGTAAAAAATGCGCAGCCACATTTGTAAATATTTCGAGCAATTTTTAATTCGCTGAGGATTAAAAGACTACGCATATTTTCAATCGTAACTGCCCAATGTGGGTTTAGAGGGCACCGCTAACAAAATGCTTAATCGCTTCAGCATCACGCAAGCCCACCAAACGATTCACCTCTTTGCCATCCTTAAATAGAACCAGTGTTGGCACAGAAGTTACTTGGTATTGCCCTGCAACCTTTTGATTTTGATCGATATCAAGCTTAGCAAACACCGCCTTACCTTGCATCTCAGCAGCAACCTCTTCTAGAACCGGAGTTAACATTCGGCAGGGACCACACCAGTCAGCATAAAAATCAATAAGCGTCACGCCTTGTTTGATTTTTTCTTCAAAATTTTCGTCAGTAAATTGGTCCATGAATGCCTCCGTTAAGTTAGCATCATAGTACCAAGCTCCAGGAATTTTTGGCAATCACAGAAAGAAAAATCACACGTATCCTTTATTGAGGTAAACAAGCTGTCCAGATCCGCTTTTTATTATTATCCATTCTATCCGTAGGGCTTAAATAGTACCCACTTTTTTCAGGAAGAACAGTAAGCGTCGCTTTCAGAGGTGTTGACAGGGAATTTCAGCTTGTGTTTGGAGGAGCTTTTTCCTTGGCCCAGGCCTCAGGGAGTAGCTCGTGCAGCTTTTGAGAGTTGTGGCCCATGATTCTTCTCATGATATCTTCGAGGTATTCTTGAGGATTGATTTTATGGGCTTGGCAGGTTTGGACTAGGGAGAGCAAGATGGCGGCGTTTTCGCCGCCTTCTTCACTTCCGGCAAAGAGCCAGTTTTTTCGGCCGAGGGCTAGTGGTCTGATGGCTCTTTCGGCGACGTTGTTGTCTATTCGGGCTTCGGGTTTATTGAGGTAGTTTTTGAGGTGGGGGCTTAGGCTAAGGAGGTAGCCTAGGGCTTTGTAGAGGTTGGACTTGGGTAGGTGTTTGCCACTGGAGATCTCGTTTTTGGCCTTGGCGATCACTTCTTCTATGATGGGGAGTTGTTTTTCTTGGCGGATGATGAGTCTGTTTTCGGGGCTTTGTTCCCATGCGAGTTCTTCGTATTGGAATAGCTCTTTTATTTTTTCTAGGTACTCGTCTGCGACTTCGCTTGGTCTTGATTCGAAGAATTTTCGTCTTATGTGTGCCCAGCATGGCATCCATCTGATGCTGGGGCTTTTCGAGAGTGTTTGGTAGGCTCCGTATTTGTCGCTGTGCAGGTTGCCTTGGTAGTTTTCTAGGATCTCGTGGATGTGGATATGGGCTCTGCTTGTTCTGAAGTGGTAGGCGCGGTTGGAGGGGTTTGAGCTTTGGCCTCCGACTATAACCCACATGTAGCTTTGGTGGGTTTTTTTGTTGCCGGGCTTTAGCATGGCTATTGGGGTCTCGTCTGCAAAGATGTTGTGGCTTTTGAGGATTTGTTTATTTAGGATCTCGTGTAGGGGTTTTAGGGCGCTGGCTGCTTTGTTTACCCATTTGCAGAGGGTTTTTCGGCTGATATGGATATCTCCTCTTTTGAGGATTTCGCTGATGCGATATAGGGGCAAGTGGTCGACATATTTTTGGGTAATGATTTGGGCTATGAGGCTTTCGTCGGCCCTGCAGCGAGGCAGTAGGCTGTCTGGCAGTTCTGCTGTTGCTATGCTTCCTTCGGGTGTTTTGTATTTGGGGCGGATGATTTGTTTTATGTAGTAGCTTCCGGGCTTGTAGCAGAGTTTGCTGCTGATTTCTTCTCCGATTTTTTTGAGAGGTTCGCCATTAATGACTTTTTGGTCTTCGGGCAGGTCGATTGTTTGCTTTTCTATGGGCAGATCGTCAGGGATTTGAATAGTGTCTGCGCCTTTATTGGGCTTTTTGCGTTTGTGGGGTTTGATCTCGCTTGGCTTCTCTTTTGTTTTCTCAACTTCAAAGCCTTCGAATCTTAGTTGTTTTATGTCTTTGTCTTCGATGAGCTTTTCTGATCGCTTTCCAAAGAGTTGTCGCTTTAACCAATCGAGGTGCGCTTCTCGTTCTAGCGCTTTGTTTTTAAGCGTATCTATCAGGATATTTGCTGCATCTAAATCGCTTTTAAGTTGTGTGTTTTCGGAGAGTAATGCTTGTGGATTCATGTTTTTATTTTAACATTTTTTATGTCTTTCCACAAGTGGAAAAGTTTGTTTTTATGTGGACTTAAATCGCTTTTGCATTCTTTTCGGAATCACTCCTTCGAGCATCATGAAAAATTCTCTTCTTTCGATGATGGGCTTGGCTTGATTTGGTTTTGGAAAGCGTCCTTTTTCTAATCGCTTGGCCCAAATCGCTAGCCCATCTCCATCGAAATACAGGACTTTCATTAGATCTCTTTCTCGATTGATAAAGATGTAATAACTGTTGCTGATCAGCTGCTCTTTAAATTCTTCAATCACTATTTTGCTTAATCCTTCAAAGCTTTTGCGCAAGTTGACTGCTGCTTGACATAAGAAGACTTTTGCTCCTCCTGTCATCGCTAGCATATTAGCTCTCGTATTGCTCTGAGGCATTTTTCAGCTGATCGTCCTTCCATTTCTCCAGCTACCCTCATCGTGATTTGACCCACTCGAATTTCTATGTCTTTATCACTTGTGTCCGTTAGCTCTTTGAATACGCTCTTGGCAACTGGCGCTCTTAACTTTTGCCTCCAATACTTAAACGTCCACAGCTTTTCATTGTTTTCTTTGCACCACGCTGTTGCGGTCAATCCACTGGCCTCATACGCCTGCTGTTTTTGCTCCCACTCTTGCTTTTTTGCTGCATCTTCTGCCATCTCATTCTCCTTGGAAATTATTGATGGCTTCAACTTATCATGCTGCGCTCTGCTTTGAAATATGGCTAAAAGCGACGCTTACGATCATTCACAGTTTCAATCAATGATCGTTTTCTGAGTAACACTTTATCTTCCAATGACATAAATTTCTGCTTCATGTTGGATCGGATCGTTGTAAATAGCTGTAAACCTCGCTTCATTAAACGTTCTCCAAGCTCTCTAGATATGTATCCTTTATCTCCGAAAAGTTTTCCCAATACGTTTTTACTCAACTTGTCAACTACAGCTGTATCTGCGACATTCCCAGGTGTAATCAGAAACGATAAAATTTCACCATTCTCATTGATAATCAGGTGCAGTTTAAATCCATAAAACCAACCTGTTGTTGTTTTACCCCTTTTGGCAAATCCTCTAAAAACTCTGTTTCTTTTAATCCGTTTGTTATGGCATACTGCCACTGATGTTGCATCAATGAATCCGATGCCTGTAACTGTTCCTGTTCTGTGCAGTAGATATGCAAAGATTGGGATGAACAGGTTTTTCATAGACGCAACAAATCGGTGATAGCTAATCAATTTCGGAAAATACGATCGAAATTGTGTTGCTATTAGTTGATAGAAGTGCTTAAACGTTCTGTAGTTAGACTGGTGAAACATAATGGCGATTGTCATCATTTCGGAAATTGTCATCTCAGTTTTTGGTCCTCTTTTGGCCTTGCTGCTTCCAATCAAGCGCGCTGTCCAATCTGTCTCGAATCCTTTCCAAAAATCGTCTACTGAGCAGAATAGGTTTGTTACATCTTCCATTTTGACCTCTTTGTTTGTTAATTTTTTTCTTTCTAAATAAAATTTACAATATTAGAGGTCTTTTTT
>JAUILX010000107.1 GCA_030433395.1 Chlamydiia bacterium | reverse complement strand
AGAGATCATGAGAAATATTCTCATATTGAGCAAACAGCTTAAATTTGTGAAAGATATACCGCAAGTTGTTATCAACTTTGATAAGCAAACTACCTCAGCCCTTTGCTTTACGGTTATTATGGTTCGTCTAATCAAGCCTGATTCTATTCCCTTGCGCCAATTGTTAATTAACGATGAGAATAAATTTACCTTCTTTGACTACGACGTAAAAGTAGTTGGCAACTTGCGGAAAAAATATCCTAAAGAAGCTAACGTGTTTGAGATGCGCGTTGATAAAGACCTATATTTACGAGATGATAACTCTATTGATCTATATCGAGCTCGTCAAGCTATTATGGATCGATTAGTTGGACTTGTTGGTGATGTGCGTGATTACAATGGGGGCATGATTGCAAAGCAAACAGAAGCTCTTGCTGAGCTACGCAACCTGCTAAAGGCCAAGGGAGTTAACAACGATTTCCTTTTAGAAAACTTCTTTTACTCAACTGTCCCTACCTATATGCAGAGTGTAATTCCATCAAATCAGTACGAAGATCTCTTTTTTATGCTAAAATCCATAGCTGAAAACCCCTCACGTGAAGAATCTTATCAACTTCAGTACTCGCTAGACGATGAATTTTGTCGAATCGCCATTGGTGCCGTCCACAACACATATAAAAGGCCCCTAGCATTAGTTCTTGACAAGCTCAACATTGCAGGTTCCGAGCTTTGTGCAACTTCAGTTACCATTTACGATCTTTTTTGTGTCGGATACCTCTATAGATATGAAAATCAAGCAGCAGCAAAAGAACTGATTTTCAATGTTCAAGAAGTCTTAAAAAATTGGGAAAAGAGCCTTAGAAAGCCAATAGAAAGACTCTCGAGGATTTCAATAGAAGGCACTTAATGAAACGTCTTACATTAATTCCAATCTTGCTTCTTTTATTTTTTGTTTTTAATCCCCACATCAAACGGGTTAAGGGGTTTTCGGTTGATAAAGTCCGCTCATTCGCACATCCTGTTGATGCAAAGTACAACACTTTTGATTCCAAACCCTCTTTAGATCAGACCTTTTATTACTTTTCGAGCGGCACTGCCATGTATGCATTCGTCTCAGAGGATCAACGCTACGTTTTAAAACTTTTCAAGCAGCGTCATATGCGCCCTTTTTCTACCTTTGAAAAGTTCATTGGATATCCGTTGATTCCAGCTAAGAAAAGGTCTCTACAAAAACGGCTCCAATCAAGGCAGCGTGTATTTGACAGCTGCATGATAGCGTATTCAAAATTCCGCACTCAAACTGGCCTGATCTATATGCATCTCAATCCAACTTCTGAGCTTAAAACTTCGCTACATCTTGTAGATCAGAATGGGCGCCATTTAAAACTTGATGCTGATCGCACAGAGTTTTATATTCAACGCAAAGGAGACGATGTCTTTAACTCCATAGAGCAATGGTATTGTGCAGGCGAGCGTGAAACAATTAGATCTGCTTTTAAATCCTTAATTGAACTCATTATCGAACGATGCAAAAAAGAAATTGGCGACTATGACAATTGCGCAAAGAACTTTGCTTTTATTGATGGAAAAGCTATCGAAATTGATATTGGTGAGTTTTGGAATGATCCAGGTGTAAAAGGGCAAGTGCACATTAACGCCCACCTTATTGCAGCAACATTTGACTTGAGAAAATACCTTGAGAAATACTATCCTGAGCTGCTTGATGATTTAGATGAGATCTTGAGGCAGTATGGCGCAATATAAAACACACGCAAAATTCAACCTACTACTCGCAATGCCCTGCTTTAGTTTGGTTGTCTACCTCTGCTTTACAAAAGATGTTCACCTTTTAAGTATTTTTGCTTTAGCTTTCTCTTACGCAACGCTATTCATGAATCCCGACTTAGATCTAGCCCACCAAATAAAATTTTTGAGCGTCCGAGGAATCCTTACAGCCCCATTTCGGCTCTACTCGAAAATTTTTTCTCATAGAGGTTTGTCGCACTCAATCATTTTTGGTACGTTGACCCGTCTCTTGTTTTTGGCGGTTACTTCCCTGTTCTGTATTTGGATCTATACACAAGTGACCCCTTCTTTAAATAGCATCTGGGCCTTTATCTATCAGTACCAAACAAGTCTTGCCTACGCTTTTTCAGGGGTTTTTCTAGCTGACATCTCACATCTGGTATTAGACATATGATTCCCCTTAAAATTGAAAACCTTTCAAAGACATACAGAGCATTTTCTGCTGTAAATAAAGTCTCTTTTGAACTCGAACCCGGAGAAATTTTTGGCCTGCTCGGACCGAACGGTGCTGGGAAAACTACGATCATATCTTGCATAGTATCTCTTACTAAAGCCTCCGAAGGCTCCATTTCCGTATTTGGCAAATCAAATCCCGAATTAACTAAACACCTCATAGGTTTTGTCCCTCAAGAGCTCATTAGCCATGGCTATTTTACAATTGAAGAAGTCATGCACATCCATGCCTCCTATTTTGGCCTTTGGGGATGCTCTGCCCATATCGAGTACCTGCTTAAAAAGCTCGATTTATGGATTCATCGGAATAAACACGTCAAGCAACTCTCTGGAGGAATGAAGCGACGATTGCTTATTGCAAAGGCGCTTGTCCACAAGCCTAAGCTCCTTTTGCTCGATGAACCTACAGCTGGCGTCGACGTTGAGCTGCGTGCTCAACTGTGGGGCTTTGTGCGCGACATGCAAAAAGATGGAATGACGATTCTTTTAACAACTCATTACCTAGAAGAGGCCGAAAAGCTTTGCGACCGTGTCGGCATTTTACACCATGGTAGTTTACGTACTATTGGGCACACCAAAGGATTGATAAAAGAGCTCACTCACCGAGAAATCGTTTTAACACTCTCAAAAAGCATTGATAAGATTAAGCATCCTAAGTTGCGACTGCAAGACGACCATACCCTTATTTTCCTTGTTCCTAATTCTTACCAGCTTTGCACCTTGTTATCAGAGCTTAATTTGTCATTGGATGCCATCCAAGACCTCCACATACGAGAAGGTAACCTAGAAGATGCTTTTCAACACATCTTGGGGGAGAAATGATGAGATCACCTTTTTGGGGCGTTTTATTTCGAGAGATCAAGCGCTATTTCAAAGTTCCGTATCAAACCCTTGGCACACCTCTAATAAACTCCTTACTCTACCTCTTCATTTTTGGCCTCAGCTTAGGACAGAGCATCACCTTGCCTGGTTATCCCTCTTACTTATTTTTTCTCATTCCTGGCCTGATCATGATGACTACGATTAAAAATGCCTTCGATAATGCATCGAGCTCAGTTGTCTCTTCAAAATACTCAGGTGAGCTCATTGACTTGCGTATCACGCCTTTAACTCCTATTCAGATCGCTTCGGGTTTTTGCTTAGCTGGTCTTTCCCGAGGTTTAATTGTAGCCATGGTCACCTATATCACAAGCGCCCTGGTTGTTTTCTTTACCCAACCCATAAACCTCCCGATTAAGCACTTGGCTATTCTGCTATATTTTATGTTTATCAGCGGTGGAGGATTTGCATTAATGGGATTGACAATTGGGATGATTTCAAAAAACTTTGATTCACTCAACGCATTCAGTGCTTTTTTGCTTGTTCCCCTTATCTATCTAGGCGGAGTCTTTTTTTCTCTCAATTCATTGCACCCATTTTGGCAACTTACCAGCAAGTTCAACCCACTGCTTTACATGATTAACGGCGTGCGCTATGGATTTTTAGGCAAATCTGATGTGAGCATACCTCATGCCATGCTCGTCAGTTTTCTATTTTTTTGCTTTTTTTATTCATGTGCCATTTTAACTTTAAGAAAAGGTAAAAATTACCATTGGTAAAATCTCTTAGCATAGAATCCCTCATCCGCAAATCTGTACGCTTTGGTCAGCTTTGCATGGACCAAGGGATGCTCTACTGGACTGAGACTCGCCCAGAAGAAAAAGGACGTAATGTCCTCATGAACCTTGCTGGAGAAGTTTTATCCAAAAGCGTCAACATAAAAAGCCGCGTACACGAGTATGGTGGCGGAGCCTATCTCATTGCCCAGGGCAACGTCATCTTTGTAGATGACACCTCCCAACGCGTTTTTTTTAACGACCAACCAATTACATCTAAGGAGCAAGGAAGGTTTGCTGATTTTTGCTACGATTCAAGCCGCTCTTGTGTCTATGCAGTGCGTGAAATTAATGATATAAATACACTTGCAAGGATCACCCTTGATGGAACACTTACAGATATTGCGACTGGTGCTGACTTTTATGCCGAACCTCGCCTTAGCCCAAATAGCAAACGCCTTGTTTGGATCAGTTGGAACCATCCCAATATGCCCTGGGACAATACAACACTTACAGAATGGGACTTTAACTCACCTCCAAA
>JAUILX010000106.1 GCA_030433395.1 Chlamydiia bacterium | reverse complement strand
ATCTTAAACTTTTGATGTGCCAGGCCCTAAAAAAGGCAACAAAGACTATCGATGTGATGACCTTTGGATTAAGTGATCCCGATGTCATTCGTATTTTAGAAAACCAAGCAAGTAAAGGGTGCATGATTCGCGCTATTGCTGATCAACGCTCGACCCCAAAGCATCCGCTTGTGGAAAGGCGGAAAAAATCAGGGCTCAATCATGCAAAAATCACCCTTATTGACGGTGAAATCGCCTTGATTGGCTCTGCTAACAGCACAACAGCCTCACTGGAGATGCACCATAATTTTACCTTTGCAGCGCGCTCTAAAGCTCTTTGCCAGCTTTTAAAAGTGTCATGCTTTGATCAGGCCTTAAGAGGCAAGCGAGAGGTTGATGGCTTAGAAATCTGGTTCACTCCAGATAAAAAATGCGCTGATCGCATCATTGAACTGATTGATGGGGCTGAGCACTGCATTCAGCTGGTGCTATTTACATTTACTCACAAGAATTTAATGGCTGCACTAGAGCAAGCCAAAGATCGGGGTGTCAACGTAGATTTGGTCACCGACCGCTATAGCAAACAGCCTGATATTTTACATAAAGTTGGAATCGGCCCAGCACTTATTCATCACAAATGGGCCTTGATCGATGACAAAACTCTAGTTTGCGGATCTGCTAACTGGACCCACGCCGCCTTTAGTAAAAATCGAGATATTATTATTATCATGAAAAATTTATCACTAAAACAAAAACTCTTTTGTAAGCGCTTGTGGAAAACCTTAGAAGTAGAGTAAAATCAGGGGATGACGTTATTTTCACTAGCCTTTGCATTTTTTCTTTTGATGGACTCTATTGGTAATGTCCCCATTTTCATTGCCCTGCTAAAACACATACCTAAAAAAAGACAGTACCAGATCATCATCCGCGAATTATTACTTGCGCTGGCAATTATCATTACCTTTATCTTTTTTGGAGAAGGCCTACTTGATCTACTGCATATCTCCTCTCAAGCCATTCAGATAGCTGGGGGTATCATTCTTTTTATTATTTCACTAAAAATGATCTTTCCAAAGCACAAAGAGCTCGATCAGCCCAAAGGGGCAGAACCCTTTTTAGTTCCCATGGCAATTCCCTTGATTGCCGGTCCTGCTATATTGGCAGCTGTCATGATTTATTCAAAACAGCTTGCAAGCGAATGGATTATTGTTGGCGCAGTCAGTATTGCTTGGTTTGCAACAATGCTAGTTTTGCTGCTCGCTCCAAAACTCAAGCAACTCCTAGGCGATAAGGGAATTGCAGCTTGTGAGCGGTTGATGGGTCTGATTTTAATTCTTATCGCTACACAGATGTTCTTAGAAGGATTACAAGGCTGCTTTACAACATCAAATGTCACCTAGCTTATGATGGCGGAAGCTTTTACGGATGGCAGAAAACAAAAGCTGGTCCCTCCATTGAATCAACTCTGCAAAGAGTCCTTGAGCAGATTTTACAACACCCTATAAAGCTGCAAGCTGCCTCGCGTACAGATCGAGGTGTGCACGCTCATGGTCAAATCATTAATTTCTTCACGCCAAAGCAGCTCGATTTATCCCTATTTAGATGCAGCTGCAATCGACTATTACCACCCTCGATCCGTATGCTGGAAGTTGAAATTGCTGCAAATGATTTTCATCCAAGTTTAAGCACTATTGGTAAAACTTATACCTATGAGGTGATGCATGGCATTTTACACCCACTCATGCGCCATACAGTTTGGAGCTATGACTACCCTCTTAATTTACAGCTAATGCAAAAAGCTACCAGCCTCCTCACAGGAAAGCGTGATTTTAAAGCTTTTGAAAATGTTAGCGCATCGATGGCTAGTGATACGATTTGCAATTTGAGTCGTTTTGAAGTGGATCAGGTCAATGGCTATTTTCACTTTGACCTTTTCGGGGATCGATTTTTATACAAAATGGTGCGTAATCTCGTTGGAGCAGTATGTGCAATTGGATCGAGCCAGTTGGAGTTAGCTGCTATCGATTCTATTTTCGCATCAGGAAAACGTTATAACGGCGCCTCCTGCGCCCCTGCCCACGGCCTATGCCTTAAAGCCGTGGCTTATACCATCCATGACGGCAAGTAAATAATGCGTTGTTCATGGTCGATTTTCAAAGCTCCACTATAAAGGTGATTATCAGAAACATTCTGTATTTTCCTTATAACCAATAATATGCGAATTAAGAAGACTCTTTATGATGAAGAATAAGATCGTAAAAATCTCTGAATACATAGGTCAGCCCAACACTAGAAACGAATTCTTGCAATTGAGATTTGCTTCGACAACCAAGCTTATGCATGCCATTATTAAGATGCGTTTGCGCTGTTCGAAAATTGATCTTAAACCGCTCACCGATTTCCCTAGCTGTTCGTCCCTGCAAATAAAATGTCATGATAATCACTTCTCGATTCGTAAGAATATCTTGCTTCTGACCCATTTTCTTCAAGGTATTCAAAAGAAGCAAATAATCTGATTTCATTTGACTTTGTTTGGGGTAAGCCTCTTTAACAAGGTGGTAGCCCATCTGCTCGTAAACACCCGCCAAATCAGCATGATAATGATGAGAACAGACCTTGCCTATATCGTTGAATTGATAAGTAGAGATGCCTTTACATATCACTTGTTTGCCTGTTGGCTCTATGTCCCCAAAACGACCAACGTGTTTTCCTTTTACCGTCCATAAACCAATAACTGTATTTTTTCCCGAAATGAGTTCAAATTCTGCGTTGTTATCATCAAAAGCCGTTATCCAACGCTTCCAATGCTCTTCAACACTCAAAGACCCCATTTGTCTACCCAGAGGTCCATGAATAAGCGCCTTTTCATCATAAAGACCTGATACAATGCTTTGTATATCAGATGGCTGATCAAAGACATTGTTTACAAAATCTGTAACATTTTTGGTATAGTCCATGAAGCAACCTATAACAGACTCTGTATATTTTAATGAATCATCTTTGCACATTCTTGAAAATTGACAGATCTGTTAGACTTGCGACTATGATATCTCGTAATGACCCTTGCTGGTGTGGCAGCGGAAAAAAATGGAAAAAGTGCCACTTCCCTCAAAAACCTCTGCTTAGTGGCACCTCTTTAGCACAAGAGTACTGGCGCCGCTATCAAATCAAGCTAAAAACACCTGAAGAAATTCAAGGGATTCGCATTGCTGCAAAACTGGCTGCTAATCTCCTGAAAGAAGCGTGCAACATGGCAAAAGCAGGTATTAGCACCCTTGAAATTAATAACACCATCGAAGCTTTGACCAAAAAACATAAGGCAAGGCCAGCTCCACTCGGTTATGGAGATCCGCCCTACCCAGCTGCCATTTGTACTTCTCTTAATGAGGTGATCTGTCATGGCATTCCTGATAAGCGACCTCTTCAAGATGGAGACATTCTCAATATTGATGTCTCATGTGAGCTCAATGGTTATTTTGGAGATTGTTCAGCCATGGTTATGGTCGGACAGGTTGATGACGAGAAAAAGAAAGTCGTAGACGTTGCCTATGAATGCCTGATGCAATCGATTAATATTTGCAAACCCGATGTCGAGCTTTTTCGTATAGGCGATGTAATCACCGAGCATGCCCATGCACACGGGTGCTCTGTTGTACACCAATTTGTCGGTCATGGCTGCGGAACGGCTTTTCATGAAGAGCCTCAAATCCCTCATTGCCGCAACACTATTAGGGTTCCCCTTGCGCCTGGTATGACGTTCACAATTGAGCCGATGATTAATGCAGGTTCTGCTGACGGCATCATTGACAAGGTAGATGGCTGGACTGCACGCACAGTTGATGGTCGCCCATCAGCCCAATGGGAACATCAAATCTTGATCACTGATCAAGGGCCTGAGATCCTGACAATTCCTGACTGATGATTTCAACAAGCTGACGATTTTCATACTCAAGATGAGCTACTTCAAATTCTAAACTGTTAAGATGTTCGCACAAAAGCTCTTGATCATAGCTTAAAAAATGATCTGATTCACCAAGTGCTTTTTGCGCTGTTAAAGCATCGGTCTCTTTTTGATAAGCTACCTGTCTGGCCTTGTGTAAATGCGCATCTTTTTCGTGGAACTGCACTTTTAACTGCTCATACAGGTTTTTATGCTCTGTGGGTTTTTCGACAATGGTAACGTTTGTTTTAAGCTGATGCTGAAGTTGCAGATTATCAGCTTTAAGTTTTGCAATCGAGGCAAGTTGCGGTCGCACTCGCTTGATTTGATCGCGGTATTGTTCTGTGAGTAACTCAAGTTGATAATGCCTCACGCGCATTTCATTAAGCCTTTGTAAGAGCTGGCCATCACCCGATTTTACTTCTTTAACAGGCTGTGTCTTGAGTCTACGTTTAAGCTCATCAATAACGCGCTGATCG
>JAUILX010000105.1 GCA_030433395.1 Chlamydiia bacterium | reverse complement strand
GTCCTACTGTCCTTGGTGGACCTCTGTCCCATGTCATGGCTGCAAAAGCTATTGCTTTTCAAGAAGCCAACACGCAAGCATTTCAAACTTATGCAGCTCAGATCATTCGCAATTCAAAAGCTTTAGCTGATCGTTTGAAAAAGCAGGGCGTTCACTTGACAACAGGTGGCACAGATAACCACTTAATTGTTATTGATGTCATGCAAAGCTTTGGTATAACAGGCCTGCAAGCAGAGCATGCGCTAACGATGGGTGGAATTACAGTTAACCGCAACGCAATCCCCTTTGATCCTAACGGCGCTTGGTACACATCGGGTGTTCGTATTGGCACACCAGCGCTTACATCACGTGGACTTAAAGAAGATGCGATGCATAAAATCGCCGACTGTATCATAGAGTTGCTCAAAAGCGCAAAACCAACTATTGTGAAAAAAACCGGCCAGCCATCGCGTGCAAAGGTTGCTTTAGAAGAGAGCGCCCTTGCAAAAGTACAAGCAGAGGTCGAGGATTTGCTTAAGAGCTATCCCTTGTATCCAGAATTACACTTAGAGGAGTCAGAAAATGTCAGAAGAGAAAAAAACACAGTCGTCAGCTCTTAACGATAAAATAGATGAGCTATTACTTGAGAACCGCCGTTTATTTTTCTCATCAGCTGTGGATGAAAATAGCGTAACAGATGTTATCCGCAAGCTGTGGTATTTAGAGCTCAAAGATCCAGGCAAGCCTATTTTATTTATTATTAATTCTCCTGGTGGGTCTGTCGATGCAGGGTTTGCTGTCTGGGATCAGATCAAAATGATCTCATCTCCTGTAACTACGCTAGTTACAGGGCTTGCAGCTTCTATGGGCTCAGTCCTCAGCCTCTGCGGTGGAAAGGGAAAGCGTTTTGCAACAGCAAATGCCCGTTTCATGATTCACCAACCATCGATTCACGGGGTTATCCGTGGTCAAGCCTCTGATCTTGATATTCATGCTAAAGAAATTATTAAATCACGCAATTTTCTCATTCAGCTTTATTCGGAAGCAACAGGCAAGGATTTTGATACACTTGCAAAGATGATGGATCGCGATACTTGGCTTAGCGCCAAAGAAGCTCTAGAATTTGGACACATCGATGGCATTGTCGAATCCTATAAAGACCTTAAGCTTTTATAAGTGGCACGGGGCCGGCAACGATTTTATTCTTATCGACGACCCTCACTTTGATCCACAGATTGTCAAGCAGCTTTGCCACCGCCGTTATGGAATAGGTGCAGATGGTGTTATTTGGCTCATCGGGCCTAATCGTATGCATATCTATAACGCTGATGGTCAAGAAGCTCCTATGTGCGGTAATGCACTGCGTATCCTTGCTCATGCAAAAAAACTCAAAACCATCGAATCCTCTCAAGGCATTCACGAAGTTAAAACCATCGACGGTCAATTAGCTGTTTCTCTTGATGAGCCCAAACTCGTATCTGTTGATCCGCTCATCATCGACTCGGGTGTGCGGCACCTTGTTCTCTTTGAAGGGGATTTTGAAAACGCCCCTCAGCTAAGAGCTGCCTATGATGCAAATGTCAATTTTGTAAAAATCCTTGCTCCTGATACAGTGGCGATTAGGACCTATGAGAGAGGGGTAGAGGCCGAGACCTATTCGTGTGGAACGGGAGCAGTTGCTGTTTCTTTTGCGCTCAGGATGCGAAAAGGTTTTGATGGTCCCTATCATTTGGAGTACCGCTCAGGCGATCACTTATCAGTTGTTTTTATTGATAATCAACCTCATCTCATGGGAGAAGCTGTGTGTACATTCAAGGGGGAAATTGATGCATATTGGGATACCCAAGGAGATCAAGGATCACGAATTTCGCGTGGGGGCAACGCCGCCTTACGTGAAAATGTTGATCAATGCAGGACATAGCGTTACCATCGAAAAGGATGCTGGAAAGGCGATTGGCTATCCCGACTCGGCATATGAGAAGGTGGGGGCGAGTATCGCACCCAACGCCGAAAGCCTCTACGATGCTGAGATGATCATCAAAGTCAAAGAGCCTCAAAAAAGTGAATATCCACTTCTTAAAGAAAATCAAATCCTATTTTGCTATCTACACTTAGCGCCTGATCCAGAGCAGACGCAAGCACTTCTTGATCGCAAGGTTACAGCCATAGCTTATGAAACAGTTGAAGATAATGTGGGAAGATTGCCCCTTCTTACGCCGATGAGTGAAATTGCAGGGCGCATTTCCATCCAGGCAGGCGCTACGTCCTTGCAAATGATTCACGGTGGTAAAGGTGTTCTTTTGGGAGGTGTGCCTGGTGTGCATCCTGCTAAAGTTGTTGTGATTGGCGGAGGTGTTGTCGGTACCCAAGCTGCGCGTATGGCCTTTGGGCTTGGCGCAGATGTCACGCTCATGGATCGCAACATGAATCGCCTGCGCGATCTCGATGAAACGTATCGCTTTCGTATCCGCACTCTTTACTCCACACCACATACCGTTGAAGAGGCTGTCGCTTCCGCAGATCTTGTGATCGGCGCCGTGCTCATACCAGGCGCAAAAGCTCCCAAGCTTGTAACGCGCAACATGCTAAAAAAAATGCAACCAGGATCAGTGCTTGTTGATGTTGCCATTGATCAAGGTGGGTGTTTTGAGACATCAAGACCCACCACACATTCCGATCCAACCTATGTTGAAGGGGGGGTTGTGCATTATTGCGTAGCCAATATGCCAGGAGCAGCAGCGCGCACAGCAACAGTTGCACTCACAAACGTGACCTTTTCGTACGCCCTTTCCATTGCCGATAAGGGATGGAAGCGAGCTCTGAAAGAAGATCCACTTTTACGCTTGGGACTCAACACATGTGATGGTCAAGTGAGCAATAAGCCTGTTGCGGAGGCTCTTGAGCTTCCCTTCAAGCCTCCCGAATCATTCTTCTGATTTCTCCAGTATGTACCAATTAACGGTACATACTGGAGAAATTGTTAAATTTCTTGAATCATTTCAATGATTTCTAGATAGCTGGCAAAGGCATAACGCTTCATACGTTTTTTCTGTTTAAGTTCCTTGAGTAGGCCCATCGAAACGAATTGCTTTGTTAAAACAGAGGCTGTTTGAAATGATACACCAAGTTTTTTGCTGATGTCGCCAATTGTGACAAATGGCGAGATGAAAAGCTGGTCTAACAAATCGTATAAGTAAATTGAGTGGGATGACGCTCTTTTGAGTTTTTCAATGCATGAATATTGCAAGTTTGCAATGGCGTGAATGGTATTAATTGCTTGGTCTGCTGACCAGCATATGCAGCGGAGAAAAAAATCAATTGTAATTGAATAATAGCACGAAATAGAGGCTTTCGTTCAAGTAAATCTGAATGAATTCTGCATCATTTCATAGATAGTTGATCCACAACTCACATTAAATAACGCGAGTTGCGGATCAACTCCCTTGAACTGGCCCATCTTTTGGCGATCTATCTAGGAAAAACTGCTTGAGAATAGCGCGTTGGCTATCCACTGCGCAGATTTTTCTAAAAATTTCATCAAAAATATGCACCATTTCATAGATAGTTGATCCGCAACTCGCGTTAAATATCACTTGACAATCAGGAAATTTTTTGAAAATTTGAATTTTTTGTTGTCGTATGATAGGATAGGACGGTTTTGTATGAATAGATTGCCGTTCGATGAAGTAATCGCTCTAGCAGGTGAGCAACTTTGCCAGGCGCGTTGCGTAAAAAATGTTTTATTCTCTGAAGGGACTTATCAAATCGAGGTCTTTGACCCCAGTGTAGGCCAAAGTTTTTGGCCATTTATGCAGGTCAGCGATGAAGGGGAGCTAGGAGATTATTTTTGCTCGTGTGAGGCAGCAGAGGATGGCGCATGCCCCCATACTGCTGCTGCTGCCATGACAATACTAAAAGGACATGCTCCGCTTCATGTCCTTTTTCGCGGATCGCTTTGGAATCAATTGTGTCAAATTGGATCTAAGCGCCACGGATATGCAGCAGAAGTGGTTCACAAGGACGAGAGTGGCTTGCGGTTTTGTCAATCGGTCACTGGTAAAAAGCTCTTTTCCATTCGCCCCAAAACCGAAGAAGGTTCGAGGTTTTTGCGCGACATTATTGATCAACGCCCTATTGAGACGGAAGAAACATCCTTAAAATTTTCAAACCTATCACCTGAAGAGCTGGAGCAGTGGCGTGAAGGAAAACCTTCCCATCATTTGAGTTATGAGCTTTCTTTTTGGTCTGATTTAGCTAAAGGATTGCTTTTGCGCCAAACTCAGGGGGATCAATATAAAATAACTTTTAGCCAAGAAGAGTTGCCTAAAGAGCTCAAGGCTGAGTTTAGTGATTTTGAAATCATATTTTATATCGCAGAAGTTAGCTGGCCAGAAATTATTCCAGCTCTTGCAAATGTCAAATCGCCGATCAAAACTTACCAGCTTTTTGATTT
>JAUILX010000104.1 GCA_030433395.1 Chlamydiia bacterium | reverse complement strand
GCTAATCCTTTAGCAGATACTAGCTTACCAGGAGTCAGTGTATCTGATGTAAAGTCAAAAAGATTCATGCGCTCTTTGATGATTTTTTCCATTCGCGCTAGACCAACACGGCATTGGTTTTGCACAAGTTCACCTACAGAGCGGACTCGACGATTTCCAAGGTGGTCAATATCATCCACGGAGACATTCTCGTCACCTTTTCGCAAGCGTATAAGGTATTTTAGTGCATCGACGATATCTTCTTTGCGTAGAGTCACTTGGTTGAATGTGTCATCAGTGATCTCAGCACCAAGTTTGCGCGCTAATTTATAACGACCAACTTTACCTAGATTGTATCTCTTGGGATCGAAGAAAAGGCGCATAATAGCAGAACGAGCGTTAGCAAGTGTTGCAGGCTCGCCTGGTCGCAGCTTGCGGTAGAAATCTTTAAGAGCTGATTCGTATGAATCGGTGGGATCTTTAGCTAGCATCTTAATGATCGGGCTTGTCTCATCAGCATCTTCTGCAACGCGCAGTGCGCTAATGCCTGCATCTACCATTCGTTTTAGCATTGCAGTCGTAAGCTTTTCTCCAGCTTTGCCGAAAACAACGCCGCTATCTTCATCCAGCACATCGTCAGCAAGAATTTTACCTACTAGACGTGTGAAGTCTTTTTCAGAACGGATTTTAACGCGTGAAGTGTTGAAGAATTCTTCGATAATGTCAGCATCTGTTGAGTAACCAAGTGTACGAATAAAAGATGTTGCAAGCGTCTTACGACGTCTCTTTTTACGATCGATGTAAACATAGATCATATCGTTTGAGTCAAATGACGTCTCAAGCCAGCTGCCGCGGTAAGGAATAACGCGGAAAGAGTAGATGGTGTTCCCTTTAGGATGGCGCTCAGATTCAAAGGAGATACCAGGTGAGCGATGCAGCTGTGAAACAATGACCCGCTCAGCGCCATTAATGATAAATGTTCCGTTCTGAGTCATCACAGGCAGTGTGCCCATGTAAACTTCTTCTTCTTTAATACCAGTTTCGTCAGTTAAGCGAAATTTAACCTTGAGCGTAACGTTGCAAGTTATACCACGGCGGATGCATTCTTCAGGGCTATATTTTGGAACTCCAAGTGTGTAGGAGATATACTCTAATACGGTCTTTTCATCGTAAGATTTGATGGGAAATATCTCGTTAAAAACCTCTTCTAACCCAACATTTTCTCGCTCATGCGGTAATTGATCTGCTTGTAAGAATTCTCGAAACGACTTGATTTGAATTTCAATCAAATTTGGCAGGTCGATGATGTCCTGACTGGTCTTATATCCGTGGCGCTCTGGAGATTTGCGTAGCATTAAATGCCTCCTAAAAATACTTCATAAATAGTGCAATAGTAGAGGTATGCGTCTGCATACCTCTACTACAAAAATGTGTTAAATACGGTGTGCTGTATTAAAGGCCCTTTAGGGTCACTTTAGCACCTGCATCGCCGAGTTTCTTTGAAATCTCGTCGGCTTCAGCTTTCGGTGCACTTTCTTTAATAACTTTTGGTGCGCCTTCAACCATTTCTTTTGCTTCTTTCAAGCCAAGACCTGTGATCTCGCGTATAACTTTAATGACAGCGATTTTTTTATCAGCAGGTGACTCAGCTAAAGTTACTTGGAAATCAGTTGCTTCTGCTGCGGCTTCACCACCAGCGGCTGCGGCTGCAGGAGCAGCAACAACTGCAGTAGCAGCTGCGGCTTCTACGCCCCAGGTGTCTTCTAGCACTTTTTTTAGTTGTGACATTTCAAGCACGGTCAATTGGCTTAATTCGTCAACTAGCTTTTGGAGTTTTGGATCTTGTTTAGCTTCTTCGCTCACGGGTTACCTCTCTTATTGGTTAGATTCTTCTTTTTTAGCTTTTTGGTCCAAGCAGCACATCACTGATGTCATTAGCGCATTCATAACTCCCAATGTCTGAGACATTGGTGCTTGGAGTAGACCGACAAATTGTGCTCGCATTTCATCCATGCTTGGAAGCTCTGAAATCTGCTTCACTTCGTCTTTGCTAGCATATTTGCCATCAAAGTGGCCGCCAATGACTGACAGCGTGTTTTTGTGGTCTTTAGAAAACTTAAATAGGGCTTTAGTTGTTGTGATTGGATCTTCTGCTGCAAAAACAACGGCAAGATGTCCTTCAAGATCATCTTTGTTGATTTCTATTCCAGCTTCACTTGCGGCTTTTATAAAGACACGCTTTTTCACAACTTCAAAATCGCCACCCGTCTTAATGAGGGATGAGCGGAATTCTGCGTTATTATTTGCATCAAAGCCTTTGTAATTAGTAAGAACAAATGCTTTGGATGCGTCTAATTTTTCTTTTATCTCATCGAGTAAAAATTGTTTTTCTGCTTTCATTTGATCCTTTAACTTAAATTACTGTGGCTATGTTATTCTCATCGAGTTTAAGGCCAGGGCCTAATGTCGATGTTATGTGTAATGATTGCCAGTAAGCACCTTTTACGCTTGCAGGCTTAGCTCTATAGATTGCACCAAGCAACGCCTTTGCATTTTCAGCAATCTGTTCTTTGGTGAATGAAATTTTAGCAATAGCTATGTTGATATTAGCACTTTTATCGACCTTGTACTCAACTTTACCAGCTTTAATTTCTTTAACAGCTTTTGCAACATCTGTTGTCACTGTGCCAGCTTTAGGAGAAGGCATCAGACCGCGAGGACCTAAAAGCTTTCCAAGCTTTCCAACTTCACGCATCATGTCAGGTGTTACAACAAGCGCGTCAAAGTCCATCCATCCACCTTTAATTTTATCGACTAGTTCATCAGCTCCAGCTTCGTCTGCACCAGCATCTAAGGCTTCTTTAACTTTATCGCCTTTTGTTAAAACGACTAAGCGGATCGTTTTACCCGTACCGTGTGGTAGAGCAACTGTTCCTCGCACTTGCTGATCAGCTTTCTTTGGGTCTACACCAGTTTTTAAGTTAAGCTCAACGCTTTCGTCGTATTTAGCAGTTGTTGTGTCTTTCAAGATCCCAATAGCCTCGTCTAATGAGTAGGCTTTTTCTAAATTAAGACCTTCAATATTTTTACGGTAACGTTTACTTCTCTTTGTCATTTTTAAGCACCCCTAGCGACTATATCAACGCCCATGGAGCGGGCTGTTCCTTTTACCATCATCTTTGCAGCTTCAACTGTGTGCACTCGCAAGTCCGGCATTTTTTTTGCTGCGATTTTTTCTACTTGTTCGTCTGTTAAAGAACCTACTTTGTCTCGGTTTGGAACGCCGGAACCTTTAGTAAGTTTAGCTTCTTCCTTGACCAAGCTCGACATTGGTGGTTCTTTAGTAATGAATTCAAAGCTCTTGTCGTGATAGACAGAAATAACAACTGGAACGATGCCTTTTTTGTCTTTAGTAGCCGCGTTGAACTCTTTACAGAAAGCCATAATTTGAACGCCTGCTGCACCCAATGCTGGACCCACAGGTGGCGCTGGATTAGCTTTACCTGCTTCAATCTGTAGTTTAATGATTTTTGTAAGCTTTTTCTTTGCCATCGTTTCCTCGTTTAATTATCCTCGCTCACTTCTTCAACCTGCCAAAATTCTAGATCTTCAACACGTGTATCTCTACCAAAAATAGAGACCATCACAGTTAATCGACCTTTGTCTTGGTTCACCTCAACAACATTACCAACAAAATTGATAAAGACACCATCAATGATCTTGACAGGGTCGCCAACGTTGAATTGATGCTTGAGCACGACTTCTTCTTTTTTATCTTTAAGCTCGCTTAAAATTTCTTCGACTTCTTTCTGCGTTAAGGGCTCGGGTTTACCGCCGCCTAAAAAATCAATGACACTTGTAGAGTCTTTGATATACATCCACGATTCATCGGTTAAGCACATGCGCACGAGTATGTAACCGGGCCAAAGGCGCTTCTCGACGATTTTTCTTTCGCCGCCTTTCACTTCAGACACATTCTCTGTTGGCACCAAGACTTCTTCAACAAGCTCTTGCATACCCGCGTTTAAGCGACCTTCTTCGATCGCTTTTTTTGCTTTTTTTTCGTGTCCAGACATTACCTGAACGACAAACCATTCACCAATCATTGTCTTACACTCCAAACCAGCTCAACACATTTGTAAGGCCACCCAATGCACCTCGGATGATCAAGTCAACGCAATATATTCCAAAACCAAAAATGAAGGTTGATAAAATGACAACCTTCGTGCATTTTTTTAGTTCTGCTTTTGTCGTCCAGCATACTTTTTTGAGTTCAGCTTTCGTACTTTTCACAAAGCCTTCGCGTTGCATTTTCCTTGCTTTTTGCTTGACCAGTTTTAATTTTGGCGCTGCACTCATGTTTGTTTTGCCTTTCTATTTACTTTTTGCGAGTGAGGAGGGTCTCGAACCCCCGACCTACGGCTTTGGAGACCGCCGCTCTACCGACTGAGCTACTCACCCATTAAAGCTCTCGTTAATGAC
>JAUILX010000103.1 GCA_030433395.1 Chlamydiia bacterium | reverse complement strand
TCAGGAGATGCAGGATCAACTCCAGTAGGGCGCCTGCCATCGATATAGGCGCGGTCGCTTCGAAAGGTTGCAACTTCAAATACATGCTCTTTAACCACTACGATCATGACGCCAAAGTTGACACCAACGGGTATGGTTTTTTCAAAGAGTTTAGCAACTTCCTCAGGCTTAGCAGTCGTGGCAATATCAATGTCGTCGGATGGGATTTTCATCAAATAATCCCGAACCCATCCACCAGCAAAATAAGCTGTGTGGCCCGCATCGATAAGGTTTTTTACCACAGTCTTAGCTGCATCTAAATGCTCTTTTGACATACAACATTACTATACAGCTGAAAGTCTACGTAAACAACTTGAAAAATGGAGGTTGTTAGCCTTTTTTTCTGCTTGTAGCTTTTTTCTTTGTGCTAACTAGTACATTATAAATAAATGCGAGGGCTAGCCCGAAAACTGCAGCGTCGAAAAATCCCCAAACACCACCGATGATACCACCTAAGAAGGAAGGCTCATAGCCGATGTAGATGGAGGCCATGACTCGAACGTAGAGCTCACCCCAGCCAAGAGCTGCAAACCAGCCAGCTAGTAAAGATGCTACACCCCAAACAATTCCTAATGCTAAACAAAACTTCCACAAATTAAACTTTTGCATTTTATATCCTTAATTTTGCTCTCATTTTACTAATAGTATATTTTATTAATAATTACAAATTTCTAAATTCAAGGCTTGACTGAAAAAAATATATCGGTAAGATGATCAAAGTTAAAATAACCTGAAGGTGAGCGATATAGGCACCGTGCTCAGGTTAAAAACGAGAGGTCCCTATGAAGAAACTACTGTTCTGTATTTCATGCCTATTTGCAAGTTTAGGATTTGCTGTAGAGTATAAAGATCTGACACTTACTAATCAGGATCGTGAAAACATCCATAAGCTTGTAAAAACTTTAGCAACTAAAGAATGGTACTCTTTGCTAAAGCGTAAAGGTGAAATGGAAAGTCTAGGTGAAAAGATTAGAAAAAATGTTCATCCTTTGCCATTTCTAGCGTGTATACTTGGCGACGCGGAACGAAGGAGGTATCTTTACGAGATCCGTGAATACACTTTTATGACAAGGCCTGTAAAATGGAATCCTTTTAAAGAGGGCTTGTTCGGTAGGCTAGATCATATGCACTCGCGCAACAATCTTGTTCCCAGCATTCCAGGCTTTGCTAAAGAACTTGGGGTTAATCCAGACTGTCTTATTCAATATGCAAAGGCTAAAAACTGGAATAAATTCTTAGAATATATTATGCCTTGAGATATGAAAAAATACCTTTTGCTTTTGAGTTTTTCTGGTTTTTTCCTGGCTTTACATGCTGACGGGGCTTTGAATGAATCTGATCGTCAAAAATTGGATCATATGATTCAGCCGCTTGCATCTTGGTCACTTGTTCGCCTTGGTATTAATCGTAAAGAAATTGAGCTGCGGGGCGAGGCGACCTCCGAAATTCCTGTGATTCAAGCGCTTGGTTATTTATTTTCCAAGGGCGGGTGCCGTGCAGATATGGAAAAAATCAGGAAAAGTTCTCTTAAGTGGAAAAATCTAGCTGCTGGCTATGCTAATCGTTTGGAGTGTGAACACTCAGCTGGCGCGTTACTTCCCATCATCGATGATTTTGCCATAGAGGTGGGAGCTGATCCACAGCTTTTACGCTCGTTTGTTGAAAAAGGTGACTTCATCGGACTGTTCAATGCGCTTTAAGAAAAATATCGGGTGTGACGATTTGAGCATTTTTCATGGCTTGTAGGTAACGCGCATTTCCCTTTTCCCAAGCTGGTATGCCTTTTAGTAAGAGCTCAAGAGACGTGGAATCATTTGCCTTGGTCTCTGAGTGGATCATGATTTGCCCGTCCATTAGGGATAGTAATTCCATTGATGTGATTCCTCCTGATCGCGTGATGGAAGCGTCTGCACGTGCAAAAAGCGGTGCAATGATGGAATCGTCTTGGAAGGTTAGCGGGACAATAGTTAAGTTTTCTGGATAGTCTGACGAGGTGAGAATGGACTGGCAGACTTGTCCTAAGAGGCTCTTTGATGTGTTTGCATGCTTGCGGCAAAAGACAAAAAGAATATGATCAAGCTCACTTGGGTGGTTTTTCTTGTGCTGGATGTATTGCTTTACATATTTAATGGTAGCTTTTTCAGCTGGACGCGAACCTAGCATGAGCAATGTGAGATGAGCATGGGCAGGAATGGTTATATCAAGGTATGGAGGGCAGTAATCGCATTCAATTTTACCTTCACTAAGAACATCTTTGATGCAATCCCAGGTCTCTATAGAGGGTATGCGTGCTGCAATGGTGAGCTTTTCATGCTTGGGCAGGGGTTCATCGATTGTTTTAAATGTCGGACGCAGTGGAAAGTCGCCATAGATGATGTTTTCAGCTGGTAGATTGGTATGGCTTGCCCAGAAGATTTCATCGGTCTCATGGGTTTCAAGCAAAGGCTTTGTTGTAAATAGATGAACGATTTTACGTTCTTTGTCGTTGAGATTTTTAATTGGTAAAAAATAATGTGTGGCTCGATCTGTTGGTAGGTCAACAGGTATTTTTTCATAGCGAATTGTGCGATTTTGGCATTTTTGAGCCAATCTGAGAGCTTTGACAATAGCAGATGTACAAAGTGGTTGTGTATCAATGATATAATCGATGTTTTCTCGTAAGATCAGCAGAAAAAGTCGTATGAATACTGGAACTCGAAAAAGAAAATCGAATTTTGATTGCCACCATACTAGCATTTTTTGAATGCTAACTTTACCTTTTTTTTGTGCAAGGTTCCAAAATCCAGCAAATAAGCTTCCGGGGTGTTTGCCTACCCAGTCAAGCAGTAGGTCGCGTTGAATAACGACTATGTGGGATTGGTGTGCATGGAGCTCATGTGCTTTTGCGGCTGCTGCTTGAAGATGCCCCCCGCCTCCTGAACAGGTTATCAAAAGACATTTATTGTAGGGGAGCTTTTTTGCCACCGGCACTATTCCTTGATGCTAATCAAAAACTCTGTGTTGCTATTTGTTTTTGTTAAACGCCCGCGAACAAGTTTCATTGCGTCTACATCTGGCAGGTCTGCAACACTTCGGCGCATGATGTAGATTTTTTCAAGCTCTTCAGGATGGAGTAGCAACTCTTCTTTTCTTGTACCACTTTTTGTAATATCAATGGTGGGAAAAATGCGTCTTTCTGCTAAACGACGAGAAAGCACAAGTTCCATGTTGCCTGTGCCTTTAAATTCTTCAAAAATCACTTCATCCATGCGTGAGCCTGTATCAACAAGAGCAGTTGCAATGATTGTAAAAGAGCCTCCTTGCTCAACGTTACGTGCAGCACCAAAGAAGTGCTTGGGTTTATGCAACGAGTTGGCATCGATACCGCCTGTCAAAATCTTGCCTGAATGGGGCTGTACGGTATTATAGGCTCTAGCCAAACGTGTGATGTTATCGAGTAGGATCACTACATCGTGGCCATATTCAACTAAGCGTTTTGCTTTTTCTAAGGCCATTTCTGCAACTTGTACGTGGCGCTCTGGTGGTTCATCAAAGGTAGAAGAAACGACTTCACCTTTTACAGAGCGTTGCATGTCTGTTACTTCCTCTGGACGCTCATCGATAAGAAGTACGATTAAGAAAATTTCTGGGTGATTTGTTGCAATGGAGTTAGCAATGTCTTGCATTAGGACTGTTTTTCCAGATTTTGGTGGCGCTACAATGAGTCCTCGTTGACCTTTTCCAATAGGTGCTACAAGATCAATGACACGCGTGGTGTATTTGTCCTTGTCTGTCTCCATTCTTATGCGTTGATCAGGGTAAAGTGGTGTGAGGTTAGAAAAGTGAATGCGATCTTTTGCTCTGTCAGGGCTTTTACCATTAACTAGATCGACTCTTGACAGGGCAAAGTATTTTTCTTTTTCTTTTGGGGTTCGAATTGGTCCATAGACGGTGTCTCCTTTTTTTAAACCGAATCGGCGAATCTGCTGAGGGGAGACATAAATATCTTCTGCTGATGAAATGTAGTTGTAATTGGGGGAACGCAAGAATCCAAAGCCATCAGGTAAAATTTCCATGACACCTTCGCCGGCTAGCACTTCGTTAGGCATTGCCGATTTTGCTTTGACAATTGCGAAAACCATTTGAGATTTTGTTAACGAGGCAAGATCTGTTAATCCAACTTGGTTAGCGACTTTCCTAAGTTCGTCAACTTTCATGCGTTGAAGCTCGGCAATTTTGGTTACATTCACAGGGCCTGCTGGAACTTCTTTGTCTGATTGCTCTTTTGGTGGACGATTAGTTGTTTTTTGGTGGTTGGGATTGATGGGTTTGGTAGGTGGGGGAGGAAGAACTTTGTTCTTTGGTACTTTTTTTTCGTTTTGTGTTTCAGACATGGGGATTTATTTCCTTGTACAATTGGATTGCTTTTGTTTGAAGCTGCTCAAGA
>JAUILX010000102.1 GCA_030433395.1 Chlamydiia bacterium | reverse complement strand
CCAATTTTCCTCTACATCATAAGTGGATTTCTTAACCTTTCTGCGGCTTTTGGTTTCATTGTAATGGCATTTGCAACAACTGGCTTTACATGTTTTTTATGGCTGCGTGGATCTTGTTATTTATTCAACTTTATCTCAGTCCGCATTCTTGTTCCCATTATGAAACTTAAAGTGGCAAACCCCTGCTCACATGCACAAACTGATTCATGGCCTGCACTAATTAGCCTCGTAGCAATCTCGCCCAACTTTAAAATCTGTTACTACAGCAGTAAAAATAAAAGAAATTGGATGCAGCACATACACTATTGCTCACACCTACCAAAACAAAAAAAAGGCACGCTACTTATTGCGTGGCGTTGGCCGAAAAAACTCGATTAGTCTTAGCCATTATCATCTTTAGATTCTTCATCTTGAACAGAGCGGGGATCTAGCTCATAGCTTAAAGGTGACTGGCCAGGAAGGGGAACAAAGTCTCCTTGATCTTCTTTTGGTACAGGCCTTGTTAAAATGGCACTCATTAGTCCTACAGCGCTTAAAATCCCAGTCATGATCCCTACATACATAAATAGGCCCATCGATTCGGATAACTGGATAAAAAATGGAGCTACAAGAGGGCCCACAACAGAGCCTGTACTATAGGCAAACAACAACACAGCTGTTATTGAAGTCAGATCATGTGTTTTATGCCGGTCGGTTACATGAGTGATACTTAAGGGATACAGTGTAAAGGTAAACCCACCTAGCAGAAAAATCAAACCTAACACAACATGTGGGTTTTCCATCATGAGCATAATCCCGGCACAGGGCAAAATTGTTATCAGGCTTACAAGGATCAGAATTTTGCGACGATCAAAAATATCTGACAAATATCCCAATGGCCATTGCAGCAAAAAGCCTCCCGCAATCATCAAGCTCATCGCATAGGAAACAGAAAGATTTGTTCTTTCTGAAAAGGTTGGAATAAAGCTATACAGTGCACTTAAAATCATCCCTGCAACAATACATCCCCACGTGCCAAATGGGGATTTGCGGAAAATTGAAAAGAAAGTTGCCCTTTCAGCACCAGTTTGTTCAGGAATATGCGTGTAAGTAAATGTAGCCGGCATCATAGAAAGAGAGCTAAAAATAGCTGTCACCACATACGGGGTCATCGACTTTGGATCTAGAACGTCGACAAAAAATTGGCTCAGGGCCTGAGAGCAATAAAGAGCGATCATGTAAAACGAAAGCAGTTTGCCTTTCGAAGACTCAGGGGCAATGATCAATAGCCAACTTTCAATCACAACATACAGTGAGGCAACACAAAGCCCCATAATAAATCGCTCTACCGCCCAAACGTAGGGATGAATATAAAGTCCTTGTAGTAAAACAATGGCAGTACAGATACATGTAAAAAAAGCATAGGCCCTGATATGTCGAATACGGTGCATCAGTCCTTCAATTTTCAACGCTCCAATTAAAAAACCTGCATAATAGGCACCTTGTACAACTCCAATGATAAAAGAGCTTTGGCCTTCTTGATAAAGACGCATTGAAATGAACGTTGTATAGTACCCACTACCTAGCATCAAAACAGCAATGCTTAGCAATGGAGCTATAGATGAGCGAAATAAAGAGTGCACTAGTACGCTTTTGTTAGGTGTTTTCTACTTTATCCTCATCATGTAGAATTTAATCCAAATAGTCAAAGGTCAAAAATTTCAGCCACTAATCTCCTAGTCACACTTTAAACGCCTTGGAATGCGATACTTGGAAACGCATAAGTGAAGCTGATTGTGAAAGCCTTAGAGAAATAATTGCTTTGCTTATTAAAACAGATAAAAATCATACACTAAGAAATGCCAAAAATAATGAAAGTCAAACGGCATTAGAGTATCTAAAAACTCAGGGTCAAAAAGAAGATGTCATTAAGCTCTTTGTGTCAGGGTGATCTCTAAAACTCGACGTGGCCTGGAACGTGCGGAAAAGCGTTGACATCTCAGGTGTTTTCAACGGAACAGCAGCTAGTGGATGGAGCTGAAGTTTCGTATAACATCAGTGAATAAGTCAAAAATGTCTCATGATGAGACCCCAAGACTTGGAGCTACTCCCATTTAATTCAGAGCGCCAGACGTGCATAGGTTTTGGATTGCGAAAGCTTGGGTCACTGCGCCATAAATCAAGCTCTTGTGTGCCTGGGTTGTAGGCAAATGCAAACCACATGTTGGGCCAATTTGTATCTGCAACAAAAAGTGGCCGTGGCGGCAAATAGCCTAGAGCCGATAGCTTGGTTCGAATCTGTTCATCTTTTGTTAAGGCAAAAGCCAAATCTGCTAAATCACAAGCTGTTATCATTGGAGGAAGTGGGTCGCTTTTAACGCCCAAATGATGCAAGACTTTGTGAGCAGCTTCTTGACTATAGAGGGGCAAAAATCTCATTAAACATCCATCAATGGTTGTGATGTCATCGGATTGATCGGCAAAAAATTGGCCTAAATTTGCCACATTTAAATCTTGGCGACTAGCCTTTAATGTTAACCCAGAGACCTCTTTGATCTGATCCGCAATAAAATCCTGCTCTTCAGGGGTCAAAAGGATGTCTTGATAGTATAAAATTGCTGGCTTTACAACCATATCTCTGACCCAAGTATAGGTGAATTGCTTACTTGTCCAACTTTGTTTAAAAAGCCCAGGCAGAAGCAAAAATGCATGAGATGGGGAATAAGCATAGAGCGAGCGCTGATGATCCTTTAGGCAAGGATTTGTCAGGGGAGCGGGAGCATTTTTTAGTGTTTCTATCCAAAAAATTAACAAGTCCTGCGGACTCTCAATAATCCGCTCTTCCTTTTGAATTGAACTTTCCGTTCGGAAGTAACATTTGAGCAAGGCTTCCATAGACCCTCCAGAAATATAGCTCCATGGCGTTACTTCTAAAGCTTGAGTTTTTGCTTGTAAATGCAACTGTTTAGAACGTTTTTGCGCAGTTAGAAAAAACTCATCTTCTTCTAATTGATGAATCAAAAGCGTTGTTATTGTGACAATTTCTTCCTTGCCCTCTTCCCAGTCACAATCAGCAATCAACCGCCCTTCTACCATGCGGACATAATCAATAAGCGCATCGATATAACTGTTTCTATCAGTAATTGATGTCCAAGTCGTTGGGTCGCGCCTTCCATGCTTATAGACAAGTCGAAATCCTGCCGGACGATCCTCAAATAGATCGGCTTTACATGTGCCGAGCAATGGGTCGTAAACCTCTTGAAAGAACTCTGAGAAATGAGCTTGATAGTTTTCTACAATAAATTTAAAAAACTCTGCATAATGCTTGGCTGCATTATAGGCTTCATCTCGTCGATCTTGTGCTGACTCAAACTGATAGGATTGCAATTTCCAATTAGATTTAGCTCTACGGGCTGCTTCTAAAGAGGAAGCTTCTGAAAAAAAATATTCCTCCATCTTCAATTGGCCATAGCTTTGCTCAACATCCTTTTGATGCTCTTGAACAAGGGCGTTTTGTGTTTCTAGCTTCTCAGAAATATAATTAAAAATAACCTTTCCAATGCCGCCTTCCTCTTCCGGACGCAACCCTAAACAGGCTACCAAGTTATGTGTGTAGAAATCCAAATTGTAATCGCTAAAGCTAGCTAGCGTGTACTCCCAAGCTCTAAGTAAAGCCAGATTAAATGGCATGTTTTGAAAAACCGTAGAATTAATAGGAGCTGTAAATTCTTGGCCAGAAATGATGCGTGTGATCTGCCCACGAGATAACAGCGCTTCAATATCTTCTAAAAACAATTCCACATGGTAGCGCTGAATGACCATGGCCGGAGCGGTCGCAAAGCAAGAGCCAACAACTTGGCGCAGCGGCATCAATAGAGCTGTTAAAACGCTTATTTGAACGCCATTGGCGGGCAAGTTTGGAGCTGTAGCTGAGCTGCGTAGCTGCTTGACTTGCTTCCAAAGCATAGAATCTTTGGAAAGAATTTTTAAAACAGCGACTTGGTGCTCTAAATAAAGCCTGTCAATTGCGTAATCAAAGTAGGGCAGCGGCAATTTTTCGAGCTCACCGATCAGATCAGTCAGCTCCAAATGATGATCAATCAATTTTTTAGCACATTCATAGGCCCGCTTATAAGCACGCTCTTCACAGTGACAAATAAGGGGATCATCTACTAATAGTTTTTGTAAAATCTGACGAATATTCTCTACCTCTTGAGTTTTCCTTCTAACTCAATTAAACTACAGATTAGGATTTTTGAAACTAAAGGCTTCCAATGCAAATTTTTCACGACAACTGCCAACTCACGCTTACAGAGGGTGATTCAGCTCAAACCCTTGCAGAAAAACTCAACTTGCGCGATCCCAGTCAAGCTCTTGCAGCCATCGTCAACGGCCAAGTCGTTGACTTGTCCCACCCTCTTAAACCAGGCGACAAAGTGCATTTTGTCAATTTTGACACACCGTCTGGCAAAGAAATTTTCTGGCACAGCTCAGCCCATGTCCTAGCTCAAGCCATTTTGCG
>JAUILX010000101.1 GCA_030433395.1 Chlamydiia bacterium | reverse complement strand
AGCCCGTAAGTATCTTATACCAAAACGTGGCCAGCTTTCTGTATCGTTAATTTGTCTGCTGTCTGTATTTGTGATCACACTTGTTGTATGGCTACTTGTGACATTTCTTTCCGTTATGGGCGGTATCGAAAAAAACTGGCTGGACAAACTCACCTCTTTAAATGCTCCTCTCAAGGTCAACCCAACACACCGCTACTTCAATTCCTACTACTATCAGATTGATGCTATTTCATCTGCCTCTAATTACTCTTTAAAAACCATTGGCGAAAAAAAACTCGCTCCTGATACAAACCCCTACAACGAAGAAATCGATACGGCGGTCCCAATGGATTGGGAGCCCACTGACACTGATTTGGTGAAAGAGCTTTTTAATGCAATTGAAGAGATCGATGAACCGGGCCTTGTTGCGCAGGAATTTGATATCAGTGGCGCTCTGCTCAGACTTAAACTTGTACGTGGTGATTACCACAGCTTTTTATCTCAAGTAGCCTACGTTGTAAGCTATGCCGATCAAAGCCCTCAGGTGCAAGCACTCCTAGAGGAAAAAGCCGATCTTACAGTCGATGAAAATGGCACTGCCGGGGTACTATTGCCCAGAGCTTTTAAGGACCAAGGTGTTTGCATTGGCGACTGCGGTTTCCTTGGATATGGCGGCAGTGGAGCCACAAGCGGTCAGGAAATGAGACTCGACATTCGCGTAGCAGGCTTCTACGATCCAGGTGTTATGTCAATCGGGCCTAAATGCGTTCTTGCTCCTGCCCATATTGCAGGTATGCTACGCACTAGTGGTGATGCATACACCCTTGACCCATGCCAAAGCACAGGTGTGCAAGTTTGGTTTTCCGATCTTGATCAAACAAGTGATGTCAAAGCAAGACTACAAGCAAAACTAATTGAAAAAGGGATTGATGATTATTGGTCAGTAACAAGCTACCACGATTATGATTTTGCAAAAGATCTTTTGCAACAGTTTCAAAGCGATAAACTTCTCTTCACCCTCATTGGAATGATCATCTTAATTGTTGCAGCAAGCAACATCATTTCCTCACTCGTCCTCCTTGTTAACAATAAGAAAAAAGAAATCGGCATTTTGCAATCAATGGGCGCAACTAAAAAGAGCATCGCTCTCGTTTTTTCCCTTTGTGGGCTAATGATTGGGATCATCTCCACATGCATTGGCGCCGCTGCAGCCATCTTAACTCTACACAACATTGGTCACATCGTCCATTTCTTAAGCTGGCTGCAAGGTCATGATGCCTTCAATGCACTTTTCTATGGCAACTCACTCCCCTCAACACTCAGCACAGATGCTGTTAAATTTATCGCCATTGCAACGCCTGCAATTTCTCTTTTAGCAGGATTGATTCCAGCTATTAAAGCTTGTCGCCTTAGGCCAGCACAAACCTTGAGGTCTGAATGATTCTCAAAGCAACAGCTCTCTCAAAAAAATACCCAGGACTTAAGCTCTTTGATCAGATTGATCTTGAACTTAAGCGCGGAGAAAGCTTGGCTATCATGGGCCCTTCTGGCGTTGGAAAAAGCACCCTTTTAAACTTGATTGGCCTCCTCGATGCGCCTGATTCTGGAGACATTGAAATCTGCAACCAACTAGCAAAACGAAAAAACCAAGCCCTCCTGCTCAACCGACATATTGGCTTTATCTTTCAATCATTTAACCTTCTTGAGGAAGAGTCAGTCTTCACCAACGTCATTATGCCAGCCCGCATAGCCCGTAAAGATGGAAAAAAACGGGCTATGGAATTGATCAAGCGCGTTGGCCTAGAAGGACGCGAGCATCAACTAGCTAAATTCCTATCAGGTGGAGAAAAGCAGCGCGTTGCCATAGCACGAGCCCTTTGCAACGACCCCGACCTCATCCTTGCAGATGAGCCCACAGGCAACCTCGACAGCGATAATTCCAAACTCATTTGCGATTTACTCTTTGAGGTCTGCAAAGATAAAGCCCTCATCATCGTAACACACGATGTAAAAGTCGCAAATTACTGCCAGAGTTCACTAACGCTTTAGGATTTTAAGCCATTTTAATATGGTAGCTAGGTATACCAAAGAGAACTCAAAAATCGGTTTTTGAATTCACTTTTGTATAGAACCTGAACTCTAGGTTTAGATTGCTTAAGCTTAAAGGAATTCAGGCGGTAGATTGGTCCAATTTTGACAAACCCCATAGCAAACGCGCTACGGGCGAGTCAAAAATGGAGCAAGGTTTTCCTGAATTGCCTAAACATAACAGACTTATACAAACTCGGCTTTTCAAACCGTGAAGTTCGTGAAGCTTTCTTCGACTCCCTCTTGTTTGAGTTTGCTAAATTAACGCGAGTTGCGGATCAACTATCTATGACTGGTTAGGGAAGCTTTTTAATCCAACTGGTAGCCAAGAAAAAAGCTTTAGCAATAACTGACAGAAAAATCGATTTTTGATACACTAAAGCACATGCGAATTTTAATCGTTGGAACCGGATACGTCGGACTTGTTACAGGTGCTTGCTTAGCCGAGATGGGCCACCACGTTACATGCCTAGATATTAATGAAAAAAAGATCGAAGGGCTAAAAAATGGTGTTATTCCCATTTATGAGCCTGGCTTAAGCGAGCTTGTTAAACGCAATACCGCTGCCCATCGCCTTGATTTTACCACAAGCTACAGCAATGGGGTGAAAGACTCTAACGTCTGCTTTATTTGCGTTCCCACCCCTCCCGGAGAAGATGGATCTGCTGACTTAAGCTACGTATTAAAAGCTGCTGAGTCGATTGCCCAAAACATGGATGGTTACCGCCTGATCGTCGATAAATCAACTGTCCCTGTTGGAACAGCTTCTAAAGTCACCGCTGTCATAAAAAATGTATGCGATCATCCTTTTGATGTCGTTTCCAACCCTGAGTTTTTAAAAGAAGGTTCTGCGATCCAAGATTGCATGAAACCAGACCGTATCGTTATTGGTAGCGACAGTGAAAAAGCAACAGCTACGATGAAAGCCCTTTATGCCCCATTTATGATCAATCACGAGCGCCTCATTGTCATGGATGTCGTATCAGCGGAAATGACGAAATATGCTGCTAATGCCATGCTTGCTACCCGCATTTCATTCATGAATGAAATTTCACGCATCGCAGAGCAAGTCGGAGCAAACATCAATCATATTCGAGTTGGTATTGGCTCAGATGCACGTATCGGCTATCACTTTCTTTATCCAGGAGTTGGCTATGGAGGCTCTTGTTTTCCTAAAGATATCCGAGCGCTTAAGCAAACTGCAAACGCTCATAAAATCGATACACCTTTGCTTGATGCAGTCGATACAGTTAATGTTCAGCAAAAAGAAATTCTACCAAATAAAATCAATCAATATTTTGCATCCAAAGGCGGCATTAAAGGAAAAAAAATTGCCATCTGGGGACTTGCTTTTAAGCCAAATACTGACGATATTCGCGAAGCTCCTGCACTTAAGCTCATAGAAAAACTACTTGCTCAAGGCGCCTCTGTTAAAGTTTATGATCCTGTTGCTATGGATAACGCCAAAGCTCTTCTTGGCACCAATGCTAACATTGAATTTTGTGAAAGTGAATATGACAGCGCCGAAGATGCTGATGCTATTGCCCTTGTCACTGAATGGCGACAGTTTCGCTTTGTCGATTTCGACAAGCTCAAAGTGAAATCGAAAGCATTTTTTGACGGGCGCAACCAATATCAACCAAACGAGATGAAAAATAAAGGGTTCGACTATCATGCAATTGGTATCCCCGATACTCATAGAGACAATTGATGAGCATCTTAAGTCGCTCATACCTGCCCAAAACACACATCCTTATGTAGGATTACGATACGCGCTGTTCAGCGGAGGCAAACGGTTCCGTCCCCTGCTGACCCTAGCAGTTTGTCAAGACCACAATATGCCCATTGAAAAAGCGCTTGACGCTGCCTGTGCCATCGAAATGGTGCACACCTTTTCACTCATCCATGACGATCTACCTTGTATGGATGACGATGATTTTAGGCGCGGTAAACCAACGCTGCATAAAGTCATACCAGAAGGCCAAGCAATGCTGTGTGGAGACCTTTTACAAAACCTTGCCTTAGAAACAATACTAAATAGTGTTCATTACACCCACACCCAAAAGTGTGCATTGCTTTCAGCTTTAACTCGCGCTGTACACTACATGATGCGCGGCCAAGCTCGTGATCTTCATGCAGATGTTACAGCTCTTTCTTGGGACGAGCTAAAGGCAATACATCTCGATAAGACATCAGCACTTTGTCAAGCATCTCTTGTCTCAGGAGGGATTATAGCAGGATCTGACTGTGAGCTACTTTCTGAACTTGGAGAAGAGCTTGGTCTTGCTTATCAGCTCTTTGATGATGTCGCTGATAATGATTGCTTAACACTTGGCACAGATCAAACCCTAGCTCTAGCCCAAGAGCACAAAGCCATTGCCCTCAAGCTTGCCCAAGGCATGCCCACAGTCCAAGAACTGATCACATTGATAAAATAGC
>JAUILX010000100.1 GCA_030433395.1 Chlamydiia bacterium | reverse complement strand
TGGGTCACTGGTGATCAGTCACCCCAATGCTACAAAAATGGTATGGAGCAGCTCGTGCTTCGGCATACCTTGACTTCTATCTCAAAGGGAAGACTAAACATCCCTCTCAAATGGACAACCTACCCGGCTAATGCTTTCAATACCCATCCTAGAGACTTTCAAAATGGCGATTTTATCGTACATTTCTTTGGCATGCACAAAGACTGGGAACGGCGAGCTATTGAGGTTTTTGCAGAAAAACGGAACGGAACTAATCAATAGAAAGATTATAGTAGTGGGATAGATATTTGTCCCAAATATCTTTTGACGCTTGTTCCTTCAATGCATCATCAAGCTGCCTAATCAAGTCCCGATCAACATTTTTAACGTGATATCGCGTCGATTCTCCCTTTGTGATAGATCCACCAGCTCGGAAATACAGATACTCATACGCTTCAATCATTTTTTGCTTCAGTGCGTCGTAGTTGGCTATGTAATCATTTAAATGCCCGTCCGATTCGCCTAAGAAGCTGAGGAGATCTGAAAAAACCCTGCGCGGCTCTGTAATAAGATCTTCATACCTAAAAAAACACCTACGTTGCTCAGGCCAGTTATCAAACGTGATAAGATAGTCTAGCAAACTGGCTACAAATTTATTAATCTTTCTGTGAAGGCCACGATTTGATGCATTTTCACAATCATCTCCTCTGAAAAAGAGCTCCCGATAATCCCTAATACTCATAATAATCTTATTCGTTTGGGGATCTAATGCACGAATTAAAAACGGATCATGCGTGCGGTACAAAAATGGTTTTCTGTTATCAATTTTCACACCTAACGCATTCCATCCTCGAAAGTTCCATAAATTGGGAAAAGCTCGTAAGTCTACAAACTTGCGATTAGTCAGGTACATTAAAGAGCTATAGGTCCAATTCGTCCCAGTCCGCCTGTGAGTAAAAAGAACCGATATGTTTTTTGCATCCTTTACCCGGCTACACATCTCTACTTTTTGCTCTTCTGTCCACGCAGCCAACAGAGCTGGCACAAGCGAGAGCATAAATAGCACTTTCATAGCTTCTTCCTTGTCATGTTTTCCTTATCAACAGGCGTGCAGTAATGCTGCAAATACGCCTCCCAAAGCCTTTGAGGGATATCTTTTTGCATCATTTGATCGATCTGCTCAATTAGCTCTCCATCTACTTGCATCGTATGAAATAAAACATCTGTCCCACGCGATACTGAGCCTCCTGCACGGCGATATTTTCTATTATATAGGCGAAGTGTTTGTTCCTTATAAGTCCCAAGATTTTCTAAGAAAGTATCAAGAAGATCACGTTTTTCATCCAGAAAATCTAGCAAATCCTCATAAACCTGCTGAGGCTTTAAAAGCAAATCCTCATATGTAATAAGCAACCGATTATGCGACGGCCAAAAATCAAAACACTCTAACATATCTCGATACCAGCGAATCCAATATTCAACGTCTAATTTTTCAAGGTTTAACGTCTTTGAGGGATTATACTTTGCGTATCGCAATAGTAATTCTCTGTAATTACGTGTAATGATAATAAGCTTATTATTGCGATTTGCGGAGATAAGCTCGCTTGGAAAATGAGCATGATAAATCGCTGCTTTATTTTCATCAATCACCTTGCCTGGAATAGCTGTTATGGATCTTTTAACAGGTCGATGAGTTAAAAATTGAAGAGAAGCTAACAGCCAATTTGTTCCGCTGCTGGGCATTGTCAGGCAAATAGGGCTTTTGGCAACATTATCTAGAGGTACAGGCTGGTATTTGGCTTGCAATGATAGACATAAACAACAGCTAAGCAGAAAAGCTTTTTTCATCATCGACTCCTCAAAGATTGGTGCAATATTGACTTAGATATTTTTGCCATAGCTTTTCACCAGCTTCCTGCCTCATGTAATAGTCTAACTCCTCAACAAGCTCTGACCTTACTTTAGACGAGTGATATACAGCATAATTTCCTTGCGTAACAGACCCACCTTTGCCTTTGTGCTTGAATGTATAGGCTCTTAGTACAATATCCTTGAGCTCTTGAATGTTTCCCATATATTCCTCCATGCGCGTCATGGGTTCATCCATAAAAAGCAGCATGGAGGAAAAAAGTTTTTGTGGATCATGAATTAATTCTTCGTATGTAAACAAATAGCGGTTTAGTTCGGGCCACTTTTCAAACTCTTTTAGGTAAGACAAGTAGCTTTTAATGAAAGTGCTCATTTCTTTTCTAAAACGGCCAACCGTGGCATTTTCAAAAGTCCTTCCTCTGAAAAATAACTCTTTATAATTACGGAGCGACATGATGAGTTTGTTAGCATCTCTATCCACACATCCCGCTCTTTCAGGAGAATGCGTCCGATAAATATACGGCTTGCTTGGATCAAGCCGTACCCGCAATCGGTTCCACCCCGACGAAATCTCTGGACAGGGGTAATGACTTAAATCAGCAAATCGACGCTGTGTCAAATACATCAAAGAACAAATGGTCCAATTTGTGCCCGAGCGCATATGCGTTAAAACAACTGTAGCATCCTTTAAAGGAGACAATCTCTCTTTTAACTCATCAAGTTTCTCATTTCCAAAGAGAAGTGTGATACTGATTAAGGAAACAAAGATCGATTTAACCATCATTATTCATTGGTTTTGTATAAGGCCCATCACCCAGATTTCCGTAAACATAGATGCCAAAAGACGCATGTGTCCAGGGCTTAGATTTAAGATGAAATCGAATATATTGGGATATGAATTTTTCAATTGGCCATGGCCACTTGAGCTGTGGAGCAATAAGCGTTTCAAAGGCATCTTTTCTTCCGAAATGATCACCGTCAACCCAATCAAAAGCGCGGCACAATGGAACAATGTCATCCGCTTGATCAAGTTTAGGATCTCGAAATTTTCCTGGTTGATTAACCCGCGAATTTAAGCGAATAAACTTAACACCATCATTGGCTTTCAATGTCTGCACAACCCCATGCACATCGATATCTTTAGTGATGGAAAGCCTATTGTCGTGAAAATAGTAGTAAGGTGTTTCGATTTGCGCAAGCACCTTTTTCAAGGCAAGGCCACAATAGGATTTTTCTTTACAGTAGATGACATCTTCGGCCCCCTCTTTATTACAAGGCCCGTCCACGACAACAATAGTCGGAAAATCAGTAAATTGCTTAAGGCTTTCTCTTTGCACAACTTCATTGATATCTCTTGTATACACAATAACACTAAGGGGAGAGGGCTCCTCTGCAAACAAAATTGTAAATGCAAGGCTTAACACACAAAAGAGCTTCATCACCAGACCTGCTCCCTTGTAAATAACACATCTGCTTGCCCCCATTTATATGGATGCCAGTCAGATTCTACAAACCCCAATTCCCTTAAGAACTCGGCAAGCTCTTCGTACTGAGTCATTCCCTTGCGAAATTCTTTAAAATTTACCTCGGCATAGATCGCTTTAGTTTCTTCTAGCAGATTAGGATTGCCTTTTAAGACCTGTAATTCGGCCCCCTCTAGATCCAACCAAAAAAAGTCAATGTGATCAATGCCATGTTCTTGTTGCCAAAGCTCAAGCGTCGTCACAGGAACCTCGATGACGGGACCAAAATAATGGCGACTCATACGAGCATAGCCTTCTAGTAGGGAACTTGCACCGTCGTTACCAGCCTTCCGATTCATATAAAAGGGCAGTACAGCCTTGCAGTCAAACAGCCCTAAGGGATAACGAACTACGTTTTTAAGTAGTTGCGTCCGCTCTTCCAACTTACTAAAAGCATCAGGATTTGGCTCAAATGCATGAACTGTTCCATTAGGCCACTTGTGACTTAAGACGGCTGTATGCTCTCCATAGTGCGCACCCGCCTCTAATATTACAGGGTTATCAGGCAGCACCTCTTTGACCATTTCAAGTGCGGTGAGCTGCAGAGATGAGAGCATACCTAAAATAAAACCAATCATTGCTGGGTCTCACTTTTAATAAACACCATAAGATTTGGAATCAGCCAACGCATTCTGCCAACCCTAGCTCGTAAAAACTCTTGCCATTTTAAGTCATTAATCAAACCTCTTTCCGCCATTTTTTCCTTGATGTAGTCATCATTTTGACAGTTGAAGTGGCCCGTCCCTTTTTGTCCCTTGTGTGCCCAACTCAAAATGATGCCCTTCTTGCAGTGATAAATAAGGTTATCGATAAAAACGTCTTCAAATTCTTGCGGAATATGTTCACCAACTTCTAAAGACATGACCCAATCGAACTTTTTTCCCAAATCAAAAGACTGACTCAGGTCTCTAATTTCACACAATCCATCAGTAAGTTCTAGAGTGTTAGGATTACCATCACAACCCAGTGACTGAAAGCCCTGTTCCATAAAAAAATGCGTATATTCACCTAGGCCACAGCCGAAGTCCGCAATAGATGTTGACCCTGTGTCTTCGAGAAGTTTTACAATTGCCTTTCCTAGTTGAAGGCTCATATGGCAATGATGCTTCGTTGCATCTGCGCCAATCCAAATGCCCCTACGCTGATCGATTT
>JAUILX010000099.1 GCA_030433395.1 Chlamydiia bacterium | reverse complement strand
ACGAAGGAGCCAGCTTGATCCGCATGCAGATTGGCTCGCGGCCCCTCCCCATCGATGCTAAAGAGCGTGAGCTATCTCAGCTCTTGGTCAAACAAGAAGGCCTTAAACGGGATGCTCCAGAAAAAGTCAAAGACCTAGACAAAGAAATCTCGGAAATTAAAGAAGATCTAAAGGGACTAAACATTCGCTGGGAAAACGAGAAAAAGCTCATCGATGAATTAAAGGAGAATAAAAACAAGCTCGAGACATTGCGCTTTGAAGCAGATGAGGCCGAAAGAGGCGCCGACTACAACAAAGTTGCCCAGATCAAATACGCAGCTATACCTGAAGCCGAAAAAGCGCTCGCTAAAGCCCAAGCCGAACTTAGCAAACTCCCAAACCGCCTTCTACAAGAAGAAGTGGATGGAGAGCTGATTGCGCAAATCGTTGCCAAGTGGACGGGCATTCCTGTGCAAAAAATGCTCGAAACAGATGCCCAGCGCCTCCTACACATGGAAGATGAGCTTGAAAGACGCGTTGTCGGCCAACATTTTGCCGTCCAGTCAGTCTCTGAAGCTATTCGCAGATCTCGCTCCGGCCTATCTGATCCTAGCCGCCCAATTGGAGCCTTTCTCTTCGTTGGACCAACAGGCGTTGGAAAAACAGAACTTGCAAAAGCCCTAGCAGAGCAACTTTTTGATCAAGAAGAGGCCATCATCCGTCTCGATATGTCTGAGTATATGGAAAAGCACACTGTTTCCAAACTCATCGGATCCCCTCCAGGATATGTCGGCTACGAAGAAGGGGGTCAGCTCTCTGAAGCTCTGCGACGCAGACCCTACTCTGTCGTCCTGCTTGACGAGGTTGAAAAAGCCCATCCCGATGTTTTTAACATCTTGCTTCAGATCTTTGATGACGGCCGCTTAACCGATAGCAAAGGGCGCACCGTCAATTGCAAAAACGCTCTCTTTATCATGACATCCAACCTGGGCTCTCAAGAGCTCCTTAAAGAGACCATCCACGATAAGGACGCCCTTCTTAAAGCCATCGACCCCATCATTAAAGCGCATTTCCGCCCCGAATTTATCAACCGCCTCGACGATATTTTGCCTTTTGTGCCACTGCAAGAAAAAGACATGGAAAAAATCGTGCACATCCAGCTGGCCCACGTTGCAAAACGCCTCAAGGAGCAAAACATCGCCCTTGTGACCGATCCAGCTGTCACAGCCCACCTAGCTCACGAAGGCTACGACCCCATCTTTGGAGCCCGTCCCCTCAAGCGCCTCATCCAGCGAGAGGTGACCAATATGCTCGCCAAGGCCCTCATAGAGAAAAAAATAAAAGAGGGAGCAGAAGTCGTACTTAAGCTCGATAATAAAGAAATTATTTACCGTTGATGTAAATCTTCAATTGATTTACAATCTCCACTAGAAAAAGGAGAAAGTAATGTCAGTGTACACGGTAAAATATGAAGATGTGCAAGACATCTACGACGTTTACGTTAAACTCTCTAAAGAGCAAAAAAGAGATAAGGCAGCCCAATCAATCTTAGCTATTTTTAGCGTCACTACGGCACTTGCAAGCGCAGCCATATATAAATCGCTCTTACCTGGACGCGTCCGCACAGGAATAACCACTGGTACAGCTATTATGGCAACCTTAGCATTCTCCGTATTTGCTTACTCACGGTTCGTTAATCCTGAGGTAAAAAAACGCTCCCAGCTTCTTGATTTTTTAAAACCTGTCTTAGAGCAGGATTTTGCAGACGCAATTGAGCCGGCAAGAAAACTTGTAGCTGAAAAATATTGGGATGCAAAAAAATGGAGTGGCAATTCATCTCAGCATCCACATTTTTATACAGTATTTGTCGCTGACAAGTATAGTTCTGCTGAACTGCAATCTATACACCAAGCTTTCATGCTTTTAGCTATAGATCAGCAAACTCATAAAAACGCATTTCAACGCGCAAATTCTGGTAATCGATGTAAAGAAATGATTTCAAATTGCGATAAGCGTTACACCCTATTTAAAGGCTTATCTACAACTGCTGATTCGAATCGCACAAACACGATCTTTGAGCAAGACCAAGTCAGAATTCCAAGAGAGCTGTTTAAAAATCAATTGGGAAAAAACTCTTCAAATTGAGCACGTAGCGACTGCGGCACAACTTCGTCAATGCCCTCCTTGTCAAAGACCATGAAATAAGTACAGCCAAATAGAATGCCGACTGATGGCGAAAAGAGGCTTGTTAAGAGCGCCAGGGAACAAACCGATGAGCGCTTGAGCGCAAGGGTTTGTCTTTGGCAAAAGGCGCGGCCTTTGCGATTGAGTGTGAGCAGGCGGATGGCGCAGCCGAGGCTGTATTTAAATAGCGCAAAAGCTCCCCAAGCTAAATCTGCTAGCAAAAGAAGAAAGAAAAGCGACCTGGCAAGAAGTGCTGAGAGCAGTTTTTCTTTTTTAGGCGAGCGGGGCTCAAAAATCTGCGTAGCTTCTGCTTTTTCTGGCTGTATATAATCATGAATGTCAAAAACTGCCATTAGCGCTTTACCTTGTTCAATCCATTGAGGGCTGCAATGCGGTACCCTTCTGCATAGGTCGGATAGTTGAAAACTTGGTCGATAAAGTAGTCGATGTGCGCTTTGAACGTCATCGCGACTTGACCGATGTGTATCACTTCTGTGGCTCCACGGCCAATGATGTGAATACCCAAAATTTCAAGTGTATCCTTATGAAATAGTATTTTAAACATACCTGTATCATTTCCTGCAATCTGATTCCGCGCAATCTCGTAATAATAGGCCCTGCCAACTTCATAGCTGAACTCGAGCTTTTGAAGCTCCTCTTCACTGTAACCGATTGATGAGATTTCTGGAATGGTGTAGATACCTATTGGATAAAAGTCGGGAAAGTGATGGGTAGGCGCCCCAAATGCATGGCGGGCAGCAAGACGGCCTTGCTCAAAGCTTGTAGCAGATAGTGAGGGCCCCCCAATGACATCCCCTGCTGCATAGATGTGGGGCTTGACGGTTTGAAAGAGCGCATTGACCGGGATATAGCCTTTTTGATCCAAAGTCAGGCCTGCCTTATCTATCTTGAGCTGATCGACATTGGCTGAGCGGCCAAGAGCATAGAGCAACATCTCACCACGCAATGAAGTACCGTCTTTGAATGTGATTTGTGCATCTCCTTCATCGTGCTTGATGATTTTTGTGAACTCTTTGGGACCGACAAATTTGAGCCCAAGGCGCGCTAGGCCCTCTTGCAAATGTTTTCCAATTTCACGATCGAGATAGGGAAGCATTTGCCCTTTGCGATCAATAACTGTGACCTCAGTGCCAAGCGCTGCAAAAAAGCTGGCATACTCAGAGCCAATGATTCCGCCGCCAAGGACTAGCATTGTTTTTGGAACATGATCGATCTCAAGCAGGCGGGTTGAATCTAAGATGATGCTTTTATCAAAGGGAACATGAGTGGGGTTACGGGGCTTTGAGCCTGTGGCAATGAGGATAAAATCTCCATGGACCTGCTGATCACCTACTTGCAGTGTATGCTCGTCAATAAAACTGGCAGTTGCCGTAATCAGCTCAATTTTGTTTTTAAAAAATTGTTTTTTGAGGTGCTCGCGCTGCCGCTCTAAAACATAGGATAGCCTGTAGTTAAGTTGATTAATGGAAATATCGTGGACTTTTTCTTCAGATGCGTAATAACTTTTTTGATAAAACTCAGAAAGATCTAAAATTGCCTCACGCAGAGACTTTGAGGGAATGGTTCCGCTATTTAGCGATGCACCACCTGGGTTGGGATATTTTTCGATCACAGCGACTTTTTTACCAAGTTTTGAGGCTTGGAAAGCCGCTTTTTGACCAGCCGGTCCCGATCCTATCACAATTAAGTCAAAATGCACTTTGCTCATAAAATATTTATTTACATCATATAAGGGAATAATTCAATGGTTGCGCTTTATCGAGCTAGATGCTATCCTGGACTTTAAACTCGAGGTATTATCATGGGAAGACAGTGTCAAGTAACAGGCAAAACTCCAAAGAGCGGTAGAACATACACTACGCGCGGTATCGCTAAGAAGAAAAAAGGCATTGGCCTAAACATTACAGGTAAAAATAAGCGTCGCTTTATGCCAAACATGATCAAAAAGCGCTTTTGGCTGGCTGAAGAAAAACGTTTTATCACGCTACGATTGTCAGCTGACGGCATGCGCACCATTGATAAATGTGGTTTAGGTGCAGTTGTTGCTAAAATGCGCGCTGATGGCGAAAAAATCTAAAGCCGTTTATTTTATTATTTTTATTTTTGGAGCAGGACTTTGTGGTCTGCTCTTTTTTTTGAGCATTCCCCCTCTACCAAAATCTGATGAAATTCTTTTCTACTCTGATCAAACAGGCGATGATCTTAAACTTTTGATGTGCCAGGCCTTAAAAAAGGCAACAAAGACTATCGATGTGATGACCTTTGGATTAAGTGATCCCGATGTCATTCGTATTTTAGAAAACCAAGCAAGTAAAGGGTGCATGATTCGCGCTATTGCTGATCAACGCTCGA
>JAUILX010000098.1 GCA_030433395.1 Chlamydiia bacterium | reverse complement strand
TAATAGCAAGGTATACGTCTTGGCAATGTCTTTGCACGCTTAATAAATTCCATCACTACCATATTTTCAAAAATATGACCAATGTGAGAAGAGCGCTGAAGCTCCTCATCCGAATAGATGCCGAGAAGATAACAAAGGAGACCCGTGTCTGCAAAGTAAAGCTTGGGTGCCCTCCGAATGCGCTTTGATTGATTATTGTAGTAGGGACGGAGAAGCTGTACAATGTAGGTCGACTCTAAAATAGACAACCAGTCCCGCGCTGTTGGCTGCGTGATACCTACTTGTTTTGCAACTTCAGAAAGATTCAGCAGTTGCCCAGCACGCGTAGCTAGAAGAGCAACAAAAGCTTCAAATCTAGAAATGTCACTAATTGCTTTGATATGGCGCACATCCCTTTCAACATATGTCGAGAAATAGGATCCCATCCATCTGTTAGGCATGATATGCGGCATGGCGTAGAGCTCGGGATAAAATCCCCTTACCATGTGCCATGTACAATCAGGGTCATTTTGAACACCCTTTGAGGTAGACACATTAGAAATAAGCTCATTCCAACTCAGAGGATAGAGTTCAAAAATTCCAACGCGGCCAGCCAAGCTTTCCGAGACACCATGCATCATCGGAAATATTTGCGAGCCTGTCAAAATATACTGCCCATACTCGGAGCGATTTGCATCGACATTCATCTTGATATAGGAAAGAAGCTCAGGTGCATACTGAATCTCGTCTATAATGAGAGGGGCTGAATGCTGAGACATAAACAACGCAGGATCTTTTAAGGCCTTTTGCCTAAGCATAGGATCGTCCAAGCTGACATAGGTAAAGTCAACAAAGAGTTGGGAAAGTAATGTTGACTTTCCGGACTGCCTGCACCCTGTAATCAGCAGCACAGGGAATTGGGTTAGAGCGTTTTGCAGCTCTTTTTCCAAATCGCGTTTTAAATACATACCTGAATTATAGCATATATTTCATGTATTTTCAAAATGCTATTTTGAATTTGCAGATAGTTATCGCATTATACTTATTTTCAGTTAGTTGTAATTAACCAGCAGTGCGCTCAATAAGCTCAATCTGGTATCCATCAGGGTCTTTGACAAATGCTAAAACAGTTGTTCCATGCTTCATTGGACCTGGAGGGCGACTTACCTCCCCACCTTTTTCAGTAATTTCCTCACACATTTTATAGATATTTTTGACTCCAATGGCGATATGTCCAAAGCCATTTCCTAAGTCGTAATGATCTGTGTTCCAATTATATGTTAGCTCTAAACAATGCGAGGTATCTTCGCTGCCATATCCAAGAAAGGCTAACGTGAATTTACCCTCTGGAAAGTCTTTTTTCTTTAAAAGCTTCATTCCCATCACATCTTGATAAAATGTAAGTGAGCGCTCTAAATCTCCCACTCTGATCATCGTATGTAGCAAACGCATCACATTCTCCCTGTTCATGAAATCCCTTTCTTGATAGCATGAATTTTTTATGCAAACAAGGAGCAAATATGGCAGATGTACTAGTCGTAGCAAGTAAAGTAAAAGCGCACATCAAAGAAAAATGTGGCATGAATACATCAGGATCAGTGATGGAGGCTCTTACAAAGAAAGTTGAGATGGAGATCGATAAAGCAGTTGAAAGAGCTCGCGCAAGTGGTCGTAAAACAATCATGGACCGCGACTTTGACGATTGAGGTTGCTACGATTTTTTGGGTCTGCGGGTAACCCAATACAGAAGTCCAAGAGCTGCGATTGTCACGGGTATCATAATCGAATAAAGGTACTCATCGACAATAGCAACACCCGCTGCAAATAGACCTAGCAAAATTCCAACAATAACTAAAGTTGTTTCAATATAGAGCCCAGCTAGAAATGTTGCTAAGCCAAGCAAAACAATCACAGTTAAAGCTGCTTCAAAGCGTCCTAAAATTCCCACGGTAACAAATAAGTTTAGTAAATAAACTCCACCGACTGCCGCTGCCCAGTGAAGCACTTCTTGCAACAAATGCATGGGCTTAAACTCTTCTAAGCGGTGGCGCAAATACCAGCTCAGGCCAATTGCCAGTAACCCATAAACTGGGGCTATCACACGCCAATAGGCTAAAGCACCATTATGCCTAACATTTGCAATGATCAATCCAATAAATCCTAAAGAAAGCATGATGAGTGCAACTATGAAGCGAGCTTTCCATGGATGCGCTGGATGGTGCTCTTGATCAGTGGACATGAGCGCGCTGCCAGTAGGGGTGCGTTAAATCTTTTTCGTACAGACCGGTTTCAGCATTATAGACCTTAGCTGGTCTTAAATCCTTGCCATAGATTTGCTGCAAATACTCTTTTGTGCGGTTAGGAACATAGACTTGCAGACCATCAAATTGCGTTTTCTTCAATGGAAACACTTGATCATAAGGCATAGAGCGCACAAAACGCCGCTCTCGGATTTTCCACTTTTCAGCCATCAAATGGCAATCGATATTAGAGACAATGGCTTGCAATTCCCCTTTTTCTTTGTCTAAATCAAAGCAATAAATGTCTAAAGTGCGACCCGTTTCTTTCATCCATAGCATTAAATACGATTTTTTCTTATCTCGAGAAGACCAGTCATAAACTGCATATTTTTTCGGGTCCAATTCTTTAAGAGCATTTCTTACGTTATCAAAATCACTTCGCAATACTGCAATATCAATGTCTTGATCCCATGGGATAATTCCTTGATAGCGATAGGCTCCAAGGCAAGTGCCACAGTCCATCCAGTGAGGAATATGATGCTGCTTTAAGAGCTTTGTGACATTGGCTAAAGCAATTTTATCATCCTTTAAATAATCCTCAGCACCCGGCCCCCTTTCATACACAATACTTTTAAGCTCATCAAGCTGGCTATTCACTTGCATTCCTAGTTGCGTATAATAGTCAAGCTGGGGCTTGATATGAATTTGCTTGAGCGATTGATTAACTTTTGCGTAGCGCTCCCGCACATTGCTATCAAGAAAAGCAAGTGCTTTTAATGTAGAGCCTAACGCTAAAGAAGCTGGAAGAGCGCACATGGCTGCCACACTTCGTATGCCGAAATGCTTTTCAGTGTAGTCAAAGCGCTGATTGATACAGTATTGCCCAGTTTCAGAGTCGTACACAGCCTTATTACCCGCCAATAGATATTGGACAGGAATCAGGACTTGATTACTCACGTATTCGAGCCCACTATCGCCTTCGATCTCTGTATTAAGGAATAAACTACCAGTAATTGCGTGGTAACACATTACAAGCGGCATCCCCGCTTGCATGGCCCAAGTAGAAAAAGCTTCCCAAAGCTTAAGCATTCAAGCTCCTTTTTTCGCCATCATGGCGCAAAAAGGCCTATGCTGTCAAGGTGATCGTTCCTTTAAAAGCCAGATGGTCTGACGGATCGTCAACACTTTTGTACTCGGAGACACCTTCTGTCACCAGAGTATAGCTATCTGATGGAAGACCCACTATCGTATCAACTGCTTCCCAAGGATCTCTATCAGGATTTTTAGCTTTCCACTCGTCGGTCAAAAATGGCAAATCAATTTGCGTTGGATCTTTGGCATCTAGTTTTTCACCAAAGCCGTTCTTTAAAGCAGGATTTTCTGGATGTAAAAGAGCCATTTCACCATCAATCATGATGTCAGCTTCATCACGGCGATTTACGTTGCAGTCCCCTCCAAAGATATTAGCTTTTGCAGGCTCTGCCTCATTAAGTTCTTCAAGCTTTGCTTTTATCTCTAACGCTTGCGCGTTTCGAATCTGTGCGTTTGTAAGACCATCTTCACCATCTGGTTTATCAGTTGAGTGACCGGATTGCAAATGCGTTCCAGCAATACGCGCAACGAGGTTATTATCATCATCACGAATCGATAAAACAGCAAAACCCTTACGGACAAATTTTGCATCACTTCCACCTTTAGCAGAAAACTCATAAGCTTGTAGTGATGTGTTTTTGTACTTTGTAGCCACAAAATTGCCCGATCCAAACATAAGCGCTTGTGGCAAAATATCTGTGTAAAAGGTTCCATAGTGGTCTTGTAATTGTGCAACAAGCTCTTTTCTTTCTAGTTCAGTGCCGCCGTGGCTTTCAGATAGCATCACGACATCAGGATCAATATCGATAATCTTCTGGCAAATTTTGTCAATACGCCTTTCCCCGTTATCGCCTATAGCCTGATTCCAATGAGGTCTTCCCTCGTCTGCAGCTTGCCCTGCATGAAAACCTAAAATGTTCCAGTATAGAACTGTAATATCACTAGCTACATCCTTTGGATCAGCATGGCCTGCAATCTCAGTAAAGTCATCTGGATTTGACCAAATGGCAATTTGTCTAAACGGCAGAGCCAAGCCCACACCCAAAAATCCTAAAGCCCCTGGGCTAGGATTTTGAAAAAAAGATGATTTTAACGCATCTGCTATTGCTTGTGCCATATGGTATCCTCCTCTCCTGACCCAATTCAAATATTCAAGCATTTACTCTTCTTCCTCTTCAGGCACGAAAAGAGTGTTATAGACTCCGTCCTGATTAAGGTTCTCTGC
>JAUILX010000097.1 GCA_030433395.1 Chlamydiia bacterium | reverse complement strand
CCACCTTTACCGCCGTTACCTCCAGAAGGACCGCCTTTTGGGATGTATTTTTCACGACGCCAGCAGACACTACCGTTCCCACCTTTACCAGCACGTAATGTCAATTTGACTCTATCAATGAACATAGCTTTCTTTGTTTACGGTTGTCTTATGCAGGAACAACTGAAACGCATGTGCGCTTTGTGCTCTTGTATGACACAACACCATCACATAGCGCAAATAGCGTATCATCACGACCGCGGCCCACGTTTGTAGCAGGGTGCCATTTGGTTCCACGTTGGCGGATGATAATTCCACCTGCTTTTACGGCCTGTCCATGAGTGATTTTTACGCCTAGGCGCTTTGATTCTGAATCGCGTCCGTTACGGCTAGATCCTTGACCTTTCTTATGTGCCATTAATTGCTCTCCGTGATGACGATTTTAGTGATTTTTACTCTAGAATATTTTTGACGGTGGCCAACTTTGCGTCGGTAGTTTTTGCGTCTTTTGTATTTAAAGTTGATGACTTTAGGTCCCTTTACCTCTCCAACGAACTCAGCTTGTACGCAGGCTCCGTTAAGGTGTGGTGTACCAACTTTAATGCCTTTTCCGTCATTGATGAATAGAACTTGGTCAAAATTTACGGTGTTGTCAGTAACGTCAGTAAGCTCGACATCGATGACATCGCCCTCTGCTACACGTACCTGCTTACCACCTGTCTCGATAATAGCGTACATTGGAAAACTCCTTCGTTTAGACAGCAAGGATACAAGATTTAGTCAGTATTGTCAAGAGCACTTATTTAGAATTTTTTATTGATAGGCTTGCAAGGTAGGCGAGGGTGGCTGTTAGTGCGATGGTTGCCCCAGGAGGCCAGTTATAGGCATAGGAGGCGATAAGGCCAATAGCAGTGAATGAGATGCCAAGGATGCAAGCGGTAATCATGAGGCGGGGAAGGTTGTAGGTCAGTCGGTTAGCAATGGCAGCGGGGAGAGAAAGCATGGCAATGACGAGGACGGCGCCGACGACTTGGATGAGCAAAACGGTTGTGAGAGCTGCTAAGCAAAGAAGGTAGAGGTAGAGTCGCTGTGTTGGGATTTTTTGAAGCTTTGCTTGATCTTCATCAAAACAGACGAGCAGCAGTTTTCTGTGAAAGGCTAGAACTGAAATAACGATGATGACATCAGCTGCTATAAGGAGCAGAATATCTGCGTTGCTGGCCCAAAGAATATTGCCAAATAAAAAGTTTATTAGGTCGGGGTTGCTGCCAGGAGTTAGTGAAATTAACAGAACACCAAGTGCCATGCCTGAGGCCCATAGAGCTGCGATTACGGTGTCTTCACGTTCTTTGAATCTAATGTGAATCCAACCGATAAGTAGAGCAGACAGAATGGCAAACACAAAAGCTCCATAGATGGGAGATAGCCAAGGCAGATTAAATTTGTGTTGAAGAAATAGCGCCAGCCCCATACCGCCAAGCACAGAGTGGGCGATACTGCCGCTGATAAAAACGATTCTTTTAATGACAACGTAGGATCCAACAATGCCTCCTGCGATGGAAGCGAGTACGCCTGAAAAAAGAGCTATTTGCAAAAAAGGGTTAGTAAATAGAGCTGCAACAGGGTTCATTTTTGCTCCTTATCGAGCAAAGGCTTGTGGTAAAGACCGACTGCAAAATGCTCGCATATTTCGTTTGGTAGCGAGGAGGTAACCTTTCCTTGTACGCAAAGAATGCGGTCGACTTCATTGACAATGGTTTGCAAATCGTGAGAAACCATGATGATTGTGATTTGTTTTTTCAATGAGCGAAGTAGAGCGTGAACATCTTCTTGTGCATCAACATCAAGGTTGGCTGTAGGCTCATCTAGTACTAGCACTGACGGCTCCGTCATAAGAGCTCTAGCAATGAGTGCGCGTTGAAATTGCCCTCCAGAAAGAGCTGAAAAGGGGCGGTATGCATACTCTGCAAGATTAACTTTTTCTAAAGCAGCGAAGGCTTTTTGTTTCCAGTCTTTTGCGCGCACATCGCCAAGGCCTACAAGTTCTAAAACGCTGAGTGGAAATAAGCGATCAAAGCGGTGCAGTTGTGGTACGTAGCCAATTTTGATATCGGGATTTTTTATAATTGTTCCCGTTTGAGGCTTAAGGAAACCAAGGGTGAGTTTTAGAAGCGTGGTTTTTCCACCGCCATTAGGGCCTATGATCCCAATGTACTCATTGGGCTGAATTTTGATTGAAACGCCTTTAAGTGCCATTGTCTGGTCGTAGCCAAAGCTGACATCTCTGAGTTCAATCATGATCCTTGAGCAATCAGGTCAGAGAGTTTTTTCATGTTATTAAAATAATCTTCAGCTAGAGGATTAAAATCGTAGGTAGGAATTTCAAGTCGTTTTGCAATTTGGCGTGTGCCCTTGCCAGCACCTTGAGGAACGACAAATGCGCAGCGAAATATTTTGGATTGCTTAATTTGCAAGATCGCTTCTAGCTGTCTTGGCAGGGGGTCCTTGCCCTCTGATTCAACAGGGATTTGAACCAGGTTATACTGGTCGCAGAAATAACTAAATGAAGGATGGGAGACAAGTATTGCTTGGGCAGTAAAAGGTCTGAGCTGTTGTTGGATTTTTTCGTTTAAGCTATTGAGCTCTGATTGGAGTTCAGCTAAGTTTTCATTGATTTGCTTTTGTTGGCCTCCTGAAACGATTGTTTTAATCGATGTAGCTATAGCTGGTGCTTGTGCTTCAACGAGTGCCGGGCTCATCCAAATATGGCGGTCTCCTCTTGAAGGCGGAGTGACTTGAGTTAGATTCAACACCTGAAGGTTGGGAGAAGTTCGTTTGAGAGCTTTGATGATTCCGGCTTCAAAGGGCTCTCCGACTCCGATAAAAAGGCGCGCATTTTTAAAGCTGTCCATCTGTCTAGGTTTAGGTTCAAATGTGTGTGGGTCGTCATTTGGCGAAAGGATAGAATCAACTTCGATCATATCATCACCTAGTTCCTCAACTAGGTTGACGTAGGGAGGAATAGCCACAACTACAAGGGGTTTATTGCTCCTCTCATGAGGGGATGAACATCCTAAAATAAAAAAAACAGGAGCAATCAAGAAGAAAAATATACGTTTCATATCAACTTCATTCTAACTGAAATTCGATAATCGCGCAATCTCAAAACACAACTAGAAATTTATTCCAGCTGTTGCAGAAAGTCTTTGGACAATTAGCGGATCATTTAATGAGCGCGATGGGGTTTGCTTGTACCGAGTTTGGAACTCGTAGCCAGCACCAAGAGTAAAGCCTGTATTAGATTTATTTTTACAGTTTGCATTTAAGCCAATGTTTGCACGTGTTTGGGCTAGCGAATCTATGAGAGCTTGCGCAGAAATAGCAGCCATTTTTAGAAGCTGCCGTCATAGGGTATGTTTCAGGCAGGATCACGCTTGAGGTGTCGGTGCCATTAAAAGTTGTTGTTCGAGTACCGAATGATGAAGGGGGTGCAGCAATGTCTAGCACCCTGTGGTTTTCCCATTCAAAATGGCTATACGCCACCTGCATTCCTAACTCCCAAGTTCCAATTATGGGTAGATCAATGCCTACGCGATAAGCTGGAGTTTACTTATGTTTTGCGGATTCATGCTTGTCTTGTTGGAAGGTGAGATAGAGAAACTCACTCGAAATGATCTCAAAGTTTGATTTTTGAGATCATTTCGGTATGGAGTTGTTTTTTGGTCTCCTTTCCAGTATAATGCTCTATTCTGGAGGAGTGTCTGAGCGGCCGAAAGAGCACGATTGGAAGTCGTGTATACGTTAACGCGTATCGTGGGTTCGAATCCCACCTCCTCCGAATTAATACAATAAAATCTAACAATACAAAATTTGTAGAAACGAGAACGGGATGAGAACCCACATAAGTGGGTTTGACTTCGGCGCAAGCACTAACGAGCACTTGAGCAAAGCGAAAAGCGACCCCGAAGGGGCAAGCCGGAAGCGGAGCTGAAGGTGAAGTACATCCCACCTCCTCCGAATTAATACAATAAAATCTAACAATACAAAATTTGTAGAAACGAGAACGGGATGAGAACCCGCATAAGTGGGTTTGACTTCGGCGCAAGCACTAACGAGCACTTGAGCAAAGCGAAAAGCGACCCTAAAGGAGAGGGTTTTTCAAATTTCACTGAAATTTGCTATATAAGTAAGCGTCATATTTACCCATCTTTGAAAAACTAAGTCGATTTGCTAGGCTCATGGCATCGCTAAAACAAAGGAGTGAATATGCCAAAACCTGATCCAGCAAAACGCCAGCAGTGGGAAGCCCGTCTAAAAGCCTGGGAGCTTAGCGGAATGAGCGAGACAAAATGGTGCCTGGAAAACAACTGCAAGTACCATGTATTCAAATACTGGAAAAAGCGACTGAGAAAACCGTCGCACGCATTTTTGGAACTCAAAGATCAAACACCGTTAAACATAGAAATTCGAATAGGCAAGATGACCATCCACTTTCCACTGGGAATCAAAACCGCTTTGATCAAACAATACCTTAAAACCCTGCTGGAATTAGCATGTTAGTGATGACCGGTGGAGCCAAAGTGTTTTTGTGTAAAGAGCCCGTCAACCTGCGAAAAAGCTTTGAAGGCTTAAGCAAAATCGTCACGTTTGGATTTAAAGAGCAGCTGATT
>JAUILX010000096.1 GCA_030433395.1 Chlamydiia bacterium | reverse complement strand
AAACAAACTGCGAAAGCAGCCCTTCCAGTCATCGAAGCAGAAGTTGGAGCTCCAATTGGAGAGCGCTGTAACAATTTAAACTTCTATGCTGCTTTGGGTCCCTACTATCTATTTGGGAAAACCGTAAAAAAAATTGATCTTGGTAACGCTGTAGGAGGTAAAGGGCGCCTTGTAGCTGATTATAATAACTTAGTAACTTTTAGTGCCGACGCCACCTACGACAAACTGTTTAAATGGACCGTTCAAGGAACGATTGGCCTCAGCGTCCCGCTTGGTCCCCGCAAAAAACAAGCCGATCACGCCTTTCTTTGCCAAGCGCAAAACCAGCTACCCCATCGCGCTGAAATCATCCCGATTGATTCAGGTTCCAAAAAGCGTGCAGCTCCCTTCAACATCGTCTTTGTAAACAACACTTCAAGCAGCAATGGCACATTTGAAAGTCCCTATCCAACTCTTGCCCTTGCCGAGGCGAATTCATCTGCTGGAGATGTGATCTATGTTTTTCCAGGGGATGGTACTACAACAGGGATGAGCTCAGGTATCACTCTTAAAGATCGCCAAAGACTACACGGCTCTGGGCATGCTATGGATTTAGATGGATTCGTTGTTCCAGTCTTCACGCCAAATGTCATGCCTAAAATTTCTAACGCAGCTGGTAGTGCGGTAACCTTATCAAATGAAAACACAGTTATTGGCATGAATATTGTTTCGGCCACAGCACATGGCATCGATAGCTCAATGGTTTCTGGAGGAAAATATCTCATAGCCGACAATTTAATCACAAGCATCACAAGCAATGGCATCAATGTCGTACCAAGCTCAGATGGACATTGCATCTTGCTTCGCAACACCATCACAAATGCAGGTATCAATGGAATTGACATCACAGCAACCTCAGCTGCACAATATGGCTGCTTTATTAAGGATAATATCATCAAAACCAGCACCAACATTGGGTTTTTCATACAAACAGAAGACACCTCAAATCTAAACCTAAGAATGAGAAATAACCAGTCGCTCAGCAATACTCAACTTGGTATAGAAATTAACTCCTTAGATGCTTCAACCATGACAGCATTAGTAAAGAGCAACCAATCCAGCAAAAATGGCAATTCAGGAATTTTAATTCAAGGCCTGCAGACAACATCGGGCACGGCTGTACAAAACAATGTCTTCATCTTGAATAATACCTTTAATGACAATGGGTTTAGAAGCCTTGGCTATAACATACCCAACGCTGCTATTACTTCAACCAGCATTCAAGACAATCAAATGGCAGGCAACACTGATGATGTTTTGCTCCGTTCTGATGGAACAACACTATTTTGTGTAAATTTTGTGAATAATTACTCAGATAATAATTACAATTTCGCTAGAAATAACCCATCTACCTTTCAAATTGTTGGGAGTAGCTCAAGCCAAGTTCAAAGCGAAAATAGTGGCTCAATGCCTAATCCAATTACTTTTGGCGGCGGTGGGTTCGAGTTTGTGTCCTCTTGCCGTTAAGATTGGCAACTGCTAGAATAGCGATATATGAAAAAGCTTCCTATTGGCATTCAGACCATTAACACAGTGTTAAACGAAGAGTATCTCTACGTTGACAAAACAGATCTTGCTCTGCAGCTGATTAATAGCGGCAAATATTATTTCTTCTCACGCCCCAGACGTTTTGGAAAATCCCTTTTTGTTAGCACTCTAGAGGAAATCTTCAAAGGCAATAAGGACCTCTTCAAAGCTTGTAAAATCTACCATAGCAATTACGTTTGGAACCAGCATCCCGTCATTCACTTTGACTTTTCGCAAATACCCAATAGGACAACTGAAAAGCTAGAAATCGGTCTTCAAACTATTTTAAATAACATTGCACAAGGCTTTGGTCTATCCATAGCTAGTACCTCTTTACAATCGTCTCTTATTCTACTCATTAAACAGCTTGCCAAAAAGCAAAACCCAGTTGTTGTCCTTGTTGATGAATACGACCAGCCCATCATCAATAATCTTAAAAACCTTGAGATTGCTGAGCATAACAGAGACCTACTAAAGGACTTTTTCGGAACATTAAAAAGTCTAGACAAATATATCCGATTTACATTTGTCACAGGCGTTAGCAAATTTTCTCAAGTCTCCTTATTTTCTGGTCCCAACAATTTGCGCGATATCACCATGGACAATACTTTTGCGCACCTGATGGGTTATACAGAGGAAGAAGTTCAGGCCTACTTTGCAGATCACATCGCAGCTATAGCTGACAGCCAGGGAGTGAGCAGCTTACATGTTTTTGATCAGGTACGCCAGTGGTATAACGGCTACCGATTTGCCAAAACTGGGAAAGCTGTTTACAACCCTTTTTCAACCCTGAATTTTATGGAGACGGGCGAGATAGAAAGTTATTGGTATAGCAGCGGCACACCCTCTTTTTTAATCAATGAGATCAAGAAACACCCCTATTCAATCCTTCCTTTAAGCGGCGCCTACGCAGCAAAAAGCACGCTTTCTGACATCAGCCAATTCACAAACATTAACGTTATAGCCCTGATGTATCAAACAGGCTATTTGACAATTGTTGATTATGGTGTGGAAGAAGAAGCCTACCGCCTTGATTTTCCCAACAAGGAAGTTAGGCAAGCCTTTTTTAGCTCGCTCCTCCTTGACATGGCGCACATTGAACCATCAGAAGTGACTCGCTCCATGAACCGCGTTCAGCAAACTCTCAAAGGCCAAGACATCAAAGCTTTTGTCGAGATTATGAACAATCACTTTGCCAAAATTGCCTACCAACTCTACGATGGAGCCCTTGAGGGGTTTTATCATGCAGTTTTTTTGACTTTCCTTGAGCGCTCCGGCATTCAAACTCAAGCTGAAGTCCCTACAAACATCGGACGTATCGATCTTGTGGCAGACCTTGACGACACGACTTGGATTTTCGAGTTTAAACTTGATAAAGGCGCCTTAGCCGCTTTTGATCAAATCAAAGATCGCCACTATAAGCAGCGTTATATAGATCAAGGCAAAAATATTATGATCGTTGGCTTAAATTTTAGCTCAGCTAAAAGATGCATAACAGATTGGAAGGCGAAATTATTTTCTTCGAGTGGAATTGCGATGCATTTGACAAAATATTCTCAAATGGCTAAGCTCTAGGCCATGGATGAAGTGCAAGACGTTCAAAGGGCTCCCGTAACTCCTCGGGAAAAGTCCGAGGAAAAAACACCGAAAAAACCATTTAGCTATTTGTTAGATGTGGAAGAAGATGAGGATGAAGAAACAACTCAATACCCCTCTCCCATGGCCCTTTTTTCACCGCCCCCCTCAACCGACTTAGCAGAAGTGCAAACCATCGACCCAGCTCAAATCAATGCCTTGTCAGAAATGATTGCTGATAAAATCACCATCATGATCGATAAAGGCATTACAACAACATCCGTTGAAGTTCCAAGTGGCAAATTCAAAGGGTCTACGGTTTCCATTGTTCATTATGACACTGACCCCCACTCGTTTAACGTTGAACTCAGCGGCTCGTTTGAGCACATGATGGACTTTGGTCAAAATATGAACCAGCTTTACGAGCAATTACAAAATTGCATGCCCGATTTTGTTTTTCGTCTTGATACTGCATTGAGCGTAGAGCATCAGGTCTTCGATACTAAACAAAAAAAACAGCGCGTTCAGAAATCGAAGAACGCCCGTTGAACAATTAGTGAAATATCAGTATGGTGAAGGTAGGATGACCAATAACAATTCTTTCCACTTTGTTGAAATTTTGCGTGACACCTTGCGCGAAGAAAAGCTGATCCCGATGTGGGGGCACCCGCCAGCTTTTCCATGGAACGCTGTATCCGAAAGCTGCACGCGCATTTTTGATCAAGATGTGCAGATTAAAACTGGCACATCCCAGTGGATGGAAACTGACAAGCTCTTATCAGGTTTAGGATCTGATCCTCGCATTATTTCGCTTGAGCTTTCCCCACTCAGTGAACCTGTTTTCATCGCTTGCCCAAAAGCTGATATTGCAAAACTTATTGCCGCCTTGACAAAAGAAGCCGGCCCCGGCCTAGATGAGCCCGACATCAGCACAGCTTATTTTGAGTACATACTCGTAAAACTTTTATCTTTGGTTGCTGATACAAAACCTCTTGATGATCTCACACCCCAACTTGCTGATCATCCTTTTAAGCCTACGCGCAGCTACACCTGTGATTTTGCACTCGTGCTGGACACAAAAACGCACTGGATGCGATTGATCTGCCCCGAATCATTTCATTCAGCTTTCCGCTCTTATTTTTTAAATCATCCCCTAGATCTTTCAAACCACCCAAACACACTCATCTCTCTTGCCCTTGAAGTGGGCTCGACAACGTTATCTGCTGCCAAATGGAAAGAAGTCCAAGTCGGTGATTTTGTGATCCTTGACCACTGCTCTTACCACATCAATGAAAACAAGGGCTCGATGCTTTTATCATGTGGCTCTAAACCGCTTTTTCAGCTGCGCAGTAAAGAGGGCGAAGTTAAAATTCTTGATTATGCCTACACTTTTGAGGAGACGAACATGGAAGAGGATAAAGAGTTCATCGAGGAAGAAATAACAGACGAAGAGGAAGCGCCACCTGCAACGCACACCGAGCACCAAGACTTAATCTCTGCAGATGATGTCCCCTTGC
>JAUILX010000095.1 GCA_030433395.1 Chlamydiia bacterium | reverse complement strand
AAGGTGAAGAAAACGGCCATCCGTACAATGCTATCGGCCATGGGGTCTAGCACTTTACCGAGCTGGGTCACTTGATTGAAACGACGTGCTAAGTGGCCATCAAGCACGTCTGAGACTTCTGAAAAGATCAGCAAAAATAGCAAAGTAAAGGGAACTGCAACGAGTGAAATTCCTAAGTTTTCGTGGTAGAGATACACGATTAAAAATAGTGGTGCTATGAAAAGTCTGCCTAGCGTTAAACTTAAGGCGATGCGGAGCGCTTTTTTTCCTGTCATCGTTTCAACATAGCGGGATCAGCTTAATTTTTCAAGGCTGTCTGGAAAAGGCCTTTTTAAGAACTTGCAGCAGGGCTTGAAGGAAGTATTTTTGATTATGAGTGAACCACCAGCGGAATGCACATAAAGCTCCAAAACGGGATGTGATGATGCGCAACATTTCGCTCCCCTCAGCTAAGGGGTTTTTGAGTGTTGTTTTTAAGCGGTGTGAATCTGTAAAAACACGCCGAAAACTTAACGTGCGTAAATTGGCATTTGCCAGACGGCAGTAGAAGTCAAATTTTCCTTTGTATTTATATTCGGAAAGGTATTGACCTGTTTTCTCAAAAATCGTTTTTTTGAACCATATATGCTCAAGGGTTGGTGGATAAGAGCCGCTTTTGAGGGATGGGATGTCTAAGGGGTGAAAAAGCACAGATTGTTTATTGTTGCGATGCTCAATGCGGCCAGAGACAATGACTTGAGGATCATCGTTTGCTTCGATGAATTCGGAAACGGTTTTAAGGGCATAATTGGAAAGATAATATTCTCCTGGGCGCAGGATATTGATATACTCTCCTTTAGCGCTATCAATTCCTTTTTGAATCAGGAAGTCTAGGTGATCATTTTCGGACTGAATAGATTTGATATGGTCTGCCTCAAAGCGATCGATCACCTGCTGAATCTCTAGGCTCTGATGTGCCTCTATGAGTATAATCTCATGGGATACATCTTTTTGCTGGTGCACGGTCTCCAATGTCGCAACAAGCAGCGGCATGGGAATTTTGCGCACGGGAATGATAATTGAGAAGCGAGTCATTGATTGGAAACTCGATTTGTTGTTTAATAGGTGACTATGCTGACATTTCAAGAAGTTGTCAACCGCTTGACTCAATTCTGGATGGACCAAGGGTGTATCATCCAACAAGGCCACGATATTGAAACTGGTGCTGGAACGTTTAATCCTGCAACGTTTCTGCGCACGCTTGGCCCAGAGCCATATAGCACAGTTTACGTCGAGCCTTCACGCCGCCCACAAGATGGACGCTATGGTCAAAATCCCAATCGCGTTTTTTTATTCCATCAACTTCAGGTGGTCATCAAGCCATCAAAGCCCAATATTCAACAGCTTTATCTGGATTCGTTGGCCTCGCTAGGCTTAAAACTTTCTGACCATGACATCCGTTTTGTTCATGACGATTGGGAAGCTCCAACGCAAGGTGCCTGGGGTTTGGGATGGGAGGTCTGGATTGATGGCATGGAAGCGACCCAGTTCACCTATTTTCAATCTATGGGTGGAGCTACTCTAAAGCCCGTTAGCGTTGAGCTTGCCTATGGCCTTGAGCGCCTCTGTATGTATTTACAAAATGTCGATAATATTTTTGATGTCAAATGGAATGAGCACCTCACTCTTGGAGATATTTCAAAACAGAATGAGGAGCAGTGGAGCGCCTATAATTTTGAACACGCCAATGCAAAAATGTGGAAGCGCCACTTCGATGACTATGAAAAAGAGGCCGAAGACGCCATCAAAGCGGATGTGTGCATTCCCGCTTACGATTTTGTGATTAAAGCTTCTCATGCGTTTAATATGCTCGATGCTCGCGGGGTGATCTCTCCTACTGAGCGCACAGGCTACATTGCGCGCATTCGTGATCTTTCTGTTCAAATAGCTGATGCATATCTATCGCTTAGGCAAAAATTGGGCTATCCCCTTAGTCTAGATAAAGAGCCTTTGGAAGCGCCCGCGCAACCTGAGATCCCAAAAGAAAAAAATCCTGAAAAGTCTGATGATTTCTTGCTTGAGCTCGGCTCAGAACAACTGCCTGCTGCTTATGTTGACATCGGATTGAAAAGCTTGGCCCAAGCTTTTGAAAAACTCCTATCTGATCATGAACTTGAATTCACTAGTCTAGAAGTGCATGGCACTCCGCGCCGCTTAGCTGTCGTTATTAAGGATTTAAAGCGCGGGACAACCTGCAAAACTATTGAAAAACGGGGGCCTGCGATTGCCTCTGCTTTTGCAAGCGATGGCGGACCCACTTTACAGGGAACAGGCTTTTTAAAATCAATTGGACTTGAGGAAATCACAATTAAACAGGTCCGCTCAGGAAAAGTCCCAGAGCTTGGAGTGCGCACAATCAAAAACCAAGAGTATCTTTTTGCCACTCTAACTCAAGAAGGCGCTTCAACGGCCGAAATCATTGCAAAGAACTTGCCCAAATTAATTTCTGGACTACATTTCCCTAAAAAGATGCGCTGGTCAGACTTTGAAATTGAGTACCCAAGACCGCTGCATTGGATTCTTTGTCTGCATGGCAAAAGGATGATTCCTTTTTCATTTGGACCAATACAATCGGGAAGAACATCCTTCGGTCATGCTCAGCTTGATAATAACGCATTCGAAATTAAGGAAGCTCAAGAGTATACCGAAACTCTTTATCAGCATAAAATCATTGTCAATCAGGCAAATCGAAAAAAGTCTATTGCCGACTATTTAACCACGTTAGAAAAAGAGACTGGCTGCACTCCTCTACATAGAGAAAAACTCCTCAAAGAAGTTGTCAACCTTGTCGAGTGGCCGCAACTAGCGCTTGGCACCTTTGATGAAAAATTTTTGCGAGCCCCCAAAGATGTGCTTATCTCTGAAATGGTTCAGCATCAGCGCTACTTTCCTCTCGTAGACAGCAGCGGCAAGCTACAAAACCAGTTCATTATCACAGCCGATAATACTCCGTCCGATCTGATTATTAAAGGGAATCAAAAAGTGCTCTCAGCACGTCTTTCAGATGGTTTATTCCTTTATGATCAGGATCGTAAAGTGTCCTTAGAAACACATAATGAAAAACTCACAACGATCGTCTTTCAGAAAAACTTAGGCTCGATGTTAGATAAGGTCAAACGATTAGAAAAACATGCAGAGCTCCTAGCAACAACGCTGAAAATTGCTGACGTAAAAAAAGCTTCAAAGGCTGCTCATCTTTGCAAAGCAGATCTACCAACGCTGCTTGTTGGAGAATTTCCCGATTTGCAGGGCACTATTGGTAAAGACTACGCACTGATTCAAAACATTGATCCTGAAATTGCAGCAGCTATTGAAGAGCATTGGATGCCTCGTCAAGAGGGAGCAGCTCTTCCTCCTTCTCCAATCGGCCAAATTGTCTCCCTTGCTGACAAGATCGATAATCTGCTGGGTTATTTTAGCGTTGGCCTTAAGCCAACTTCATCTTCGGACCCCTACGCCTGCAGGCGCACCACTATTGGCCTAATCAAAATTCTGATCGAATTTAAACTCAATCTCGATCTACAAGCAGTGCTGACTGCAGCCGCCTCCCATTTTGCTCACCCCATCACATCGGACATTATTGACGATGTTTTGCGCTACATCACGATGCGAGCTAAAGGCGTTTTTGAAGATAAAGGCTACTATAAAGACGAAATTGAAGCTTCCTTGCAGGGTGTTTGTCAAAATCCATATGATCAATTCCGCCGCATTATAGCTTTACACAACTTCCGAAAAGGCGAGCATTTTAATCACCTCTTTGAGGTTTACAAACGCGCCAAGGGACAACTTGATTCAAAATCTTCAGCAAAATTCAATCCTCAGCTCTTAGTAGAAGATCAAGAAAAAGCTCTTTATGCACATCTAACTAACATTATACCTAACTACGATGAAGCGTTTAAATCATGTGATTACGAGTCCGTTTTTGATCAGCTAGCAACGCTACGCGCTCCCCTTTCCGAGCTTTTTAACCACGTAAAAATCTTAGCTGACGATCTAGCTGTTCAGCAAAATCGCCTTGCACTTTTACAAGAGGTATTCTCTCTTTTTGAGCCGCTAGTTGATTTCTCAAAAATCCAAGTTGATCCTAAGAAAAAGTAAATATCGGGACAATCAGGACTTCAAGTCGCAATTGTTCAAGTCGCTTATATTTAACGACTTGAATACTATATTTTACAATTCGATCAAATCCGGCTAAAATGGTATTAAAATACTAACCGGCCAAGTTGCTATGTATAAAAGAGATGCAGAAGAAAAATTGTTAGAGCTTGCTAGGGCCCTTCCTGTTGTCACCATTACAGGGCCACGCCAGGCTGGAAAAACAACCCTTGTAAAACAGGTTTTCAGCAAAAAGCCTTATGTTAATTTAGAAGATATTGATCAACGTGAGTTTGCGCTTAAAGATCCCAAGAAGTTCTTAAACCAACTCCCTGACGGAGCCATTATCGATGAAATACAGCATGCGCCCGATTTGTTTTCTTATATACAAGTGATTGTTGATGAAAAAGACCTAGTAGGCATGTTTATTTTAACTGGCTCTGAGCAGCTTGAAGTTCACCAAGCGGTGGTGCAATCGCTTGCTGGAAGAGTAGCTCTTTTTAATTTGTATCCCATGAGCCTAAGTGAG
>JAUILX010000094.1 GCA_030433395.1 Chlamydiia bacterium | reverse complement strand
AGGGTAAACACAGAAATATCAAAAACACCGGGCCTAGAAGAAAAAGAAATCACAGTTATTCGATGCCGCAAAGATTGTTTTGCAAGTACACTTTTTAGAATGGAAACTTCGTAACATCAGTTCTTAATCCTTTGATATTTCTGCCCACCCGTCATCAAGCGTTTCTCCCTTTATCATATACCAGTCATCTTCTAAATCACTATGACAGCCTAAGCTTTTTAAGTAACTCCTTGTCAGCTCATCTGTTGCTAAATCAAGTGGGCGCTTAGCATTGATTGGGACATCCCATAGGGGCGATCTTCCAAAAGCCCAACGCGCATCTTCTGCAAAACGCTCATACCAGGGCATTCTTTGTCGACGCATGCTCTCAAGCCGCTTCAAAACATCACACCAACCGCGTTGCGCTGCCCCATGGTAAGCTTTAGGTGAATAAGCTTGAGCCTCCAACATTGCCAATGTGAGCTCCTTCATTCCTTTTGCAACTGCAGCAAGAAATATCGTGTTTGAAGTTGATTTGCCTGTATACAAAATTGCAGCCACATTATCGAGGCAATGCTCTAGCGCAGTTTCAAATGGCCTTTGATCAGGGCTGTGCTTTTTCAAGCACCACTGAATTATTTTGGGATTTTCTGTAAGCTTAGCCAGTTCAAGGTAGTCGATAGTGGTTGCGCATAAATAATCGAGCAAGTGGTAATGACCATAGAGCATTGCCGTGTGCAAAGGTGTATGGCCCTTACTATCTGTTTTAATCAAGGCCTCTTGATCAGAAGTAAGACGCTCAACACATCGAACATGAATATCTTGATCTTTTATCTTAGTATTTCCTACAAGTAGATGCAAGGGCGTCTGCCCGGAACTGTTTCGCTCGTTTTTTTGCTCAGAAAGCTTGCCTATGACGACCTCAGTCGCACTGCCTTTACAAGCCAAGTGCAAGAGTGTATCTCCTGATGCAGTTTTGATATTTTTTTTCATTTTCCGCGCTAGAAAAAAATCAATCCACTCTTGAGACCCAAGCTCCGCAGCCAGGTGCAAACAAGATCGATCCTTGGAATCATTTTGTTTATACAGATCTGCATCTTCAATAAAGATGGCTTTGGCAATATTGCTTGAGCCCTCAGAGTAATCTATCCGCGTAATTACATGGAGCACTGTCCCTTCTTCGCATTGTAGGTGCGTTAAATCACATTGATTTACAATTTTTTCAGCCTGGGTAAGCGTAATACTGCTGTGAGCCACGTGCTTGACAAGCTTTAAACGAGCTTCCTGCTGTGGGAGTCCCCAGGAGTCCATGGTGGCTACAGGATTTTCTAAAATTTGTTGAATCATTGCCATATCAGATGGAATTGTACTCCCCTCAAGATTTTATGTGCAGTAATTTTTTATTTGTTCATTATAAAAGATTTATGTCCGTTTGTAGCAATTGATGGTTTTGAGTGCTAAAAATCCTTGATTTCTGTAAGAACCTCTGCTATACTGGCGGGTATGAAGGGAAAAGAAGTTCAAAATAAAGCCCTTAAACCTCATAAAAACGATCGCGAACGCCTTGTTTTACTCGGCCTTGTCGATCTGTTTTTACGCATTGGCAAACCTATTGGATCGCAAGCTCTTCAAACAGAAGGATTTCAAACTCTAAGCTCTGCAACGATCCGAAACTACTTTGCTAAGCTTGAAAAGAGTGGTTTTGTTGAGCAGCAACACTCCTCTGGCGGACGCATTCCCACATCTAAAGCCTTTAAAGCCTACGCTCAAGCACACCTCAATACGTACCAGCTCCCACAAAGTGATTTTAATTTACTCAAGAGCCATCTGATCACAGAAACCCGAGAAATTAACAGCTATTTAGAGCAAGCAGCAGAGCTCTTAAGCGCTGTGACAGAATGCGCAGTTTTCTTATCAATGCCTCGCTTTGATCAAGACTTTGTCATCGATGTCAAATTGGTTGAAATTGACACCAAACGAATGCTTGCTGTCCTTGTCACTGAATTTGGCATGATTCACACTGAGCTTTTACATACGCAGAAAAAACTGGGCACACACGCCATAAAGCGCATTGAGGCTTTTTTCCATTTCCGCATGACAGGCTTAGACAAGCCTAAATTAAGTGATGATGAAGAGAAACTGGCGCTTAACTTTTACAAGGAAGTGATGCTGCGCCAAGTTGTGCGCCATGCAAGCTTTAGCCACGCTGACCTTTACAAAACAGGCTTTTCAAAGCTTTTGCAATATCCAGAGTTTAACTCATCTCAGACCCTTGCTTCTGGCTTATCGCTATTTGAAGATGAAGAGGCAATGGAAAAGTTGCTTGAAAATTGTAAAGACCACCTAGAGTATTGGATTGGCGATGAGTTAGAAGATCGTATGAGCGCTTGTGCATGCATTACCGCACCGTATGCTGTGCAAGCAAGACGCGTCGGTGCAATCGGGCTGCTCGGCCCCACCCGCATCCCCTATCCACGTCTGTTTGCTCTGCTCAAAACTGCAAGCGCTATGATTACAGAGACACTAACAAACAGCCTATACAAATTCCGCATTAGCTACAGGCAGCCTGGCGAGAATCTACTTTTAGAAAATAAGGACCCCCTATGTGTGACGAAGAAGTAAAACAAGAAGAAGAAAAAGAAGAAATCAACGAAATCGATCAAATGCGTGAGGAAATACGCCTTGCAGAAGATAAATATATCCGCGCCCTTGCTGAGACTGAAAACCGCACAAAGCGCATGCAGAAAGAAAAACAAGACATGATGCGTTTTGCTGTGCAAAATGCGATCACTGAATTTTTGCCTATTTTGGACAACTTTGAAAAAGCTTTAGGCTTTAAGGATCAAATGTCTGATGAGACAAAAAATTGGGCAATGGGCTTTGAGATGATCTTGGGCCAGCTAAAAGGAGTCGTTAGCAATCATGGCTTTACGCCATTCCACGCTGAAGGGCTTTTTGACCCTCACCTGCACGAAGCCTTAGAAATTGAAGAGAGCGATGAGCATCCTGATGGCACAATTTTAAAAGAATTTCAGCGCGGTTACAAATGCGGCGAGCGCATTGTGTGTCCTGCGCGTGTAAAAGTTTCAAAACTACCAAAAAAAGAAGAGGAAAACCATGAGTAAAAAACGCAATATCATTGGAATTGACTTAGGAACCACAAACTCTTGTGTGGCCGTTATGGAAGGCGGACAAGCCAAGGTGATTGTCAACGCTGAAGGTGCACGCACAACACCATCGATTGTCGCCTACAAAGATGGCGAGCGCCTAGTTGGTATTCCAGCCAAGCGCCAAGCGATCACCAATCCAGAGCGCACACTCTATTCAACTAAACGCTTCATTGGACGCAAGTACAGCGAAGTAGAAGGCGAGCTAAAAACAGTTGCTTATCCTGTTAAGTCTGGTGCTAATGGCAAAGTCGTCTTTGAAGTCGATGGAAAAACGCTCACCCCAGAAGAGGTCGGAGCTCAAATCTTGACCAAAATGAAAGAAACAGCTGAAAGCTATCTTGGTGAAAAAGTCACAGAGGCAGTAATCACTGTTCCAGCTTACTTTAACGATTCACAGCGCCAATCAACAAAAGATGCTGGTAAGATCGCAGGTCTTGATGTTCTGCGCATCATCCCTGAACCAACTGCTGCTGCTCTAGCCTATGGACTAGATAAGCAAGCTGATACAAAAATTGCAGTTTTCGACCTCGGTGGCGGAACATTTGACGTTTCAGTCCTTGAGATTGGCGACGGTGTTTTCGAAGTGCTTGCTACAAATGGTGACACGCATCTTGGCGGTGATGACTTTGACAACGTGATCTTACACTGGATGATCGATGAATTTAAAAAAGATAGTGGTATTGATCTGACAACAGATAAGATGGCGCTTCAGCGTTTGCGCGATGCTGCTGAAAAAGCAAAAATTGAGCTTTCAGGCACCAATCAAACTGAGATTAACCAACCATTTATCACAATGGACGCATCAGGTCCAAAACACTTAGCGCTGACATTGACACGCTCTAAGTTTGAAAGTCTAGCAGCTAGCCTAGTTGAGCGCACTGTTACACCTTGCTTAAACTGCTTAAAAGATGCTGGCCTATCTAAATCAGATATCCAAGATGTCGTGCTTGTCGGAGGTATGAGCCGTATGCCAGCTGTTCAAGCTAAAGTGCAAGAAATCTTTGGACGTGAGCCGCACAAAGGTGTGAACCCAGACGAAGTTGTTGCAACAGGTGCTGCGATTCAAGGTGGCGTTCTAGGTGGAGACATCAAAGATGTTCTTCTTCTAGATGTTGTACCTTTAACACTTGGAATTGAAACGCTCGGCGGCGTTCTAACGCCTCTGATTGAGCGCAACACAACAATCCCTACGCAGAAAAAGCAAACCTTTTCAACTGCTGCTGACAACCAACCAGCTGTTACCATTAACGTTTACCAAGGTGAGCGCAAAATGGTTAAAGACAACAAGCTGATTGGAACGTTTAACTTAGAAGGCATTCCTCCAGCACCTCGCGGCACACCGCAAATTGAGGTTGCATTCAACCTTAACGCCGACGGTATCTTAGAAGTATCAGCAAAAGATCAAGGTTCTGGCAAAGAGCACAAGATTGAGATCAAAGCCTCATCAGGTCTTTCAGATGACGAGATCAAGCGCATGGTTAGTGATGCCGAGTCCCATGCAGAGGAAGACAAAAAAGCCAAAG
>JAUILX010000093.1 GCA_030433395.1 Chlamydiia bacterium | reverse complement strand
CATCTATGTAGGCGTTTGTGATGTCGTGCTTTGCACAGATCTCTCCCCGACTGGTGTTGCAATACCCTGCCTTGACAGAATCAGCGCTTAAAGTAAGTTTTTGTTTGCTCTCTGGGACAAACGACAGATGAGTTCCATTTGAATCGGTTACCTGAATGGATTGATCTTTTTTGAGCATGACAGCGTAGTTATGACAAAACCACTGCCAATCTTTAGCAGGCGAGCGTTGCATGACGATGGGGTACTCGCCTGTTACAATCACATCGATAGGTGATGTCACATCGTTACCGGTGATCACGTTGAACTGGTTTGCAACAATGGCTGATGGATCTGGTTCGGTATTTTCAATAAGTGGATGTGCAAAACAAACTTTTGCCGTAAATAATAAAAACAAAAACCCAATTTTCATGATCGCTCCTTATAAAATCGTTAATCATTAAAATGGTTACGTTATTTTATTACAAGGCTAGAAAAAATTAACCAGAGAGGTCTGTTTTTCTAATAGCCCGACTTGCGCCCTATTTTGCCAGAGGGGGTGAGCGAAGGAATCAATCTACGGCCTCGCAAAGGTGGACCCACTTTAGCTCGTCACTCAGCTTGTATCTTGACCCCTTCGCTCACCCCCTCTGGCAAAATAGGGCGCAAGTCGGGTTAGTACTAGGAAGCTTTCAAAAACAGAATCCCCAAACTGCCTTGGCAACAGCCAGTAAATACGTTTGCGAAACAGCTGTCGATTTTTGGAATTGGTACTCTATGTGCCAACTAACCCAACCTAAGGAAATCCAAGAGGTGCTAGCTAACTATTTCGAGATTCCTACAACTATTCATCAATTCGTAGCGAGTGATTTTGGAGGTAACCTTGAATCGTTTGTCAGTGCTCTTTCACAATCAAATCATTCTCTTATGCTATCCATCACGCACCCCCGCGTTGGAGGCCATTGGATTATTCTAGATGAGGTCAACATGGATATAAAAACTGTGGATATTCGTGATCCCTATTCGGGCCGTGCCTTTCGTTTGTCATTCGATGAGTTTTGTAAAAACCTTGGCGAAAAAGATAATTTTGGCTTTCACATCCAGCATTATCTAGAAATCTTATCACTTCCAAGTTTGTACGATGGGGAAGTGGCGCCCGACGCCAAAAGATTTAGGAGTCACACGTAAAACTGGTGGACTCTGGCGGCGCTTATACTCAGCAGTATGAATCCGATGTACAAGATCTTTGACTAAATCAAGCGGGATGTTGTGCTTCTCTGAGATCAATGGCACTGTCATAAATTCTTCTAGGTAAGACTGAATGACCTGATCAACAATTCCATAGGGTGGCAATGTTTGTTGATCATGTTGCCCAGCGCGCAATTCTGCAGAGGGGGGTCTGTCTATTGTAGAGTGTGGGATGATCTCTTTATCGCGATTGATCCAGCGACAAAGATCATACGCGCGCGTTTTTGTCACATCGCCGATAACACCCAGACCCCCGCAGGAATCACCGTAGAGTGTCGAGTATCCAAGAGCAAATTCGCTTTTGTTCCCAGTACTGACTACAATGTGGCCAAGCTTGTTGGAAATAGCCATGAGGATCACACCTCTAAGGCGCGCTTGCAAGTTCTCTTCTGTAACGTCCGGGGCGCGATTTTGAAAGAGAGGCTCTAGCAGTTTTAAGTAACTACAAAACGGCTCTTCTATGGGCACGCTTATCAGCTTAATTCCAAGTGTATCCGCGAGTTTTTTTGCATCTGTCTTCGACAGATCCGTGGTATAGCGAGAAGGCATAGAAACCGCTAGCAGATTTTCAGGACCAAGCGCTGAAGCAACAATGCATGCAACTAGCGCTGAATCAAGCCCACCTGATAGTCCTAAGCAAGCTTTATTAAATCCTGACTTATGAAAGTAATCACGCACTCCCATGACAAGCGCGTTGTAAAGATCGGACATCATGTCATATTTAAATGGACAGGAGCAAGCTTGGGCATCTAAATCGATCACCATATGATCTTCTGCAAAGCCTTTTGCCAATTGACGCAATTTTCCCTCTGCATCTACATAAACGCTATATCCGTCAAAGAGCAAGCTATCATTCCCGCCAACTTGCGCGCAGTAGACAATTGGGCAGTTGCACGTAGTGGCAACCTTTGCACATACTTCAACGCGAATATCAGCTTTGCCAAAATTATAGGGCGATGCAGATAAATTGAGAACTAGGTCAGGCTTTAGCTTAGCGAGCTCAATCACAGGATCACGCCCATAGCGCACAGCGACATATCCTGCATGCTGCCAAATATCTTCACAGATAAGTACGCCAATTTTTTTCCCTTTGTATTCATACGTCTGGAGTGTGTCACCTGGATCGAAGTAGCGTCTTTCGTTGAATATGTCATAGTTTGGAAGGAGCCATTTATCATGAAATCCAACAAGCTTTCCATCAATGATGATTGCTGCACTATTGGAAAGGCCATTTTCACCTGGACCAAGGTTTGGTCGCACTAGTCCAACCACAACCATGAGCCCTTTTGATGCCGCTACAATCGTTTGTAGATGCGCTTCCATCGCATCGATAAAGGCTGGGTGATAAACTAAATCCTGGGGTGGATAGCCGCAGATCGAAAGCTCTGGGAAAAGCACAATCTCAGCTTTTTCTTCGCGCGATTTTGCAATCGCATCTAATATTTTTTGCGTGTTCCCATCAAGGTCCCCGATCACAGGGTTGAGCTGGCTCAAGTGTATTTTCATTTAACTCCCAAAATCATCTAATACGATATTTTCTCTTGGAACGCCATAATTATCGAGTAATTTAAGCACACTTTGATTATGCAAGGGCGGGCCGCATACATAATAAAGCGCACTTTCTGGCTCTTCCATTTTTGATAGTTGCCCGACTTCAAAAGCCTTAAACAAATACCCCGTCTTGGTCGGGTCATCTTTTGGCCACCCGCCTTGCAAATCGCTCTCATCAGGCTCAGAAAGCACTAAGTGATAGGCAAAGTTGGTCTTTTCCCCTGCCAGCTTTTCATACTCTTCTTGATAAATATTCTCTTTAAGCGACCTGGCTCCATACCACAGATCAACCTGCCGATCTGTATGCTGCGTATAAAAAAGATCAAGAATATGGCTGCGACCAAAAGATGATCCCGCACCACCAATGAGAAATACCAGGGGGCGAGCATCGCAAATCATGTGAGATTCTCCGTAGGGCCCGGATAGTTTAATCTCATCGCCAGATTTCAGCGAAAACGTATATGTTGAGCATACACCCCATGGAATGCCTTTTTTCAACTCGCCTTTCACCATCGGTGGCGTAGCTATTCGAATATTAAAAATAAAACGTTTGCCCTCTGCTGGATAAGATGCCATTGAATAGGCGCGAATCGTTGTTTCAGCTGGTTCAAATTCGATAGTGTGGTCAAATAAATGAAAACGCTCCCAATCGGAAAAATATTTCTCATCCATCGTTGCCTTCCAATCCGATGTATTTGTCTTATAGGCAGGCACGGCAAATTGCAAATAATCTCCTGGCTGGTATTCAGGAGGGTTGTCGATTTCAACAATTAACTCTTTGATAAACGTTGCCACATTCTGATTACTCACCACTTTGCCCGTAAACTCTTTAAGCTCAATCAGGTTCTCAGGAATTTTGATTTTTAAATCTTCGCGCACCTTGCATTGACATGACAGGCGCCACCCTTCTAAAAGCTCACGTGGCGTAAATGACCCTTTGTCGGTCTCCAGAGGCGCTCCTCCCCCCTCCTTTACAATAACGCGGCATTGCTTACAAGTCGCTTTGCCCCCACAAGGAGATGGCACAGCAATCCCGTGCGAGGTCAGAGCCGCAAGCAGAGTCTGGCCACTTTTGACCTCTTTTGTAAGCTCCTCATCTTCATTGATACGGATCTGCACAGGAGCTGTCGAGACAAGCTTTGCCCGGGCGCTTAAAATCATAAGCGTGAGCAAAAGCCCTACAACAGTAAAGGCCAAAACAGCCATAAGAGTAAGCATCAAGTCCATAATGCCTTTATACCCTAGAGTCTCTGAATTATCAAAACTAAGTTTTATTAAATTATTTTTTTCTAAATACATAAAAAAAGATTATTGACATAAATTATATCTGTTCTAGCATGTTATTAATAATTATACCGATTTTTGAGTTCCATAGGGAATCTCAATTCAGAACGAGTCATGAGAAAGGCATCAACCCTTCACATGGAAGTTTATAAAAACAATGCAAAAGGTGTAAAGTATGCAATAAAAAAACTGGACTGTGATCCGAACGCTATCTTAAATTATTGCACGCCGCTGCAGGCAGCTATTAAGGGCGGACGAATAGACGCCATGAATGCACTACTAAAGCTTCTTACCCCAGAACAAGTCAACACAAAAGATATCGATGGGGAGACAGCTTTACATTACGTCGTTACATGTAATCAACCCGATGCAATAGTGCCACTTCTGCAAAAAGGAGCAAATATTGAAGCTAAAAATAATCAAGAAGATACTCCCTTACACCTTGCGGTTACACATTATGATGCAGAAATGATAGAGATGCTCAATCAAAATAATGCAAACATTGAAGCCAAAGATGATGAGGGTCTGACACCTTTACATCTTGCAGCTAATGATGGCGTGACAGAGGCTGTAGATCTTCTAGTGAGGTATAATGCAGATGTCGATGCAACTGATAACCAGAGGGACACACCTTTGGTATTAGCTCTTCGAAACCATTATTTAGACCTTGCCGG
>JAUILX010000092.1 GCA_030433395.1 Chlamydiia bacterium | reverse complement strand
CCACCCCATATTGAGAATTCCGTTTAAAGCAAACAAGACAATCACGCTTTTAAATTCTGGTGGTCTTGGCTTTCTGTTCCAGACGCGAATGATGCAAATAGCCATCAGGGTAAATAAAACGAGCCAGACCAAACTAATCAGCGATCCAGGCGGATTGATAGCTGGTTTATTTAGTGTTTTATACCATTCCGTACCTGCCTGGGTAAATTCACCTCCTAGAAACAGTGTCAGTACAACAAGCAACACGATCACAATTGTAGAAATTTTCATGGTTCCTCCACAAAACGCAACATATCAAAAGCTAATTTTTTGGACTAAGGGTTTTCATTATTATGACTATTGTGTAGAATTCCCTAAAGAAACACTCAAGGTCTAGCATGGCAAATCCAGTTTCATATGCAAAACAAGAAAAAAATCATGATCAGCTTGCAATTGAGCGCGCTCAGTCAATGGAGCAAGTCTTTCGCCATTGTTTACTTTTAGATTTCCCCGTGAATAGCGATTGGTCATTGCAAGTTATCGAGCCTGGCCCCGTTTCCCCAAAAGTTATGTTCAAAAAATCCTCACCTGATGATGCACCTACCATTGAGATTGAACGGTATGACGCAGATCCAATCATAGATAAAGGTGTTAAAACTGACACAGGCAACTGGGGAGGCCACGAATATCTATCGATTATCTCACCTCACTTTTTTCATGTTATCGTGAAAAATTTCAATACGTTTTTACCGGGATATAGAGTCTCTTTTACAGGACATAATCAAACCAGTCAGCAGAGGAAGCAAACAGTTGATTTTATGGCTTGGTTTGTAGCTAATACAAAACCCATTAAAGGAGCTCGCAAGTGGGAAGCTCTAGGTATTTCTCTTAAAAAAGTTGGCTTTGCAAACTTACAGACAGGAGATGCAAAAGTCGTATTTGAAGCAAAAAAAGATTCTGTAAAAATTGAAGCAAATTGCTTTGTAGCAGTTCGATCCATCGAAGAGTTGAAGCAAACTTCTAATAATAAATCGATCCTTTGTTTAAAGCTGATTTGTACAATCGCCAAAGACGCTGTTGCCGTTTTTCGCTCTGTAACTGTTCCATTGAGTAAGGAAGCGCCAGAATGGAAGTGCGCGTCAAGCCAAAAACTTGGCAAGTGGAACGTTATCGTCAACCATACCCCTAACGATTTTGGAAAAAGGGCCCACGCCATCCATGAGTTATTAGGTACCCCACTACTTGACCAGAGCCTGCACAATGAAGGAGATGGCTTTTATTGGAACGGCATTCCAGTAAAGGTTAACTTGCCAAGTCTTGAGCAAATGACGAGCAGCTAAGAGTTCATTTTTTTATGGTCTCAAATGCTTTCAATGCGCGATCTCTTCCCTCTTTTAAATCCACAATAGGTTTGGGGTAGTCTTTTCCCAAAACCAGACCTGCTGCCCTTAGAGTTTCCTCATCCGCATTCCATGGACAATGTAAAAATTTGTCGGGCAAATTAGCTAGCTTTGGAACCCATTTGCGAACATATTTTCCACTGGGATCAAATTTTTCACCTTGTAAAACAGGATTAAAGATTCGAAAATAAGGGGCTGCATCAGCTCCACATCCTGAAACCCACTGCCAGCTTGCGCTATTATTTGCAGGGTCAGCATCACAAAGCGTATCCCAAAACCAGGCCTCTCCCTCTTGCCATGGAATTAAAAGATGCTTTGTTAAAAACGATGCAACAATCATCCGTGCACGATTGTGCATATATCCTGTCACCCACAACTCTTGCATCGCAGCGTCAACAACAGGCACACCGGTTTTGCCTTTTTGCCAAGCTTTTAAATGTGTCGCATTGTCTGACCATGGAAATCGCTTAAATTCTTCTCGCAACGGAGCATTGATGATTTGAGGGAAATGGTAAAGCAGGTGATAGGAAAACTCGCGCCACCCAAGCTCTGCTAGAAATTTTTCGGTATTTGCATCTTGGGTCTTCTTACTAACTGCATTCAAAATTTGCCTAGGACTAATCTCTCCAAAGTGCAGGTGAGGTGATAACCGTGAGGTCTTTTGCTCATCAAGAAAATCTCTGCCTTTTGCGTATTCACCCAGTGATTCTTTTAAAAAGATCTCCAAGCGCTGCTTTGCACCTTCTTTGCCTGGTGTCCAAGCTTTTTGCATGCCTGCAGACCAGTCTGGATGCTGTGGATGTAAATCCGTATAGTCATCGTCTTGAATTTGATGCTCTAGCCATTTTATTTGAGTAGGTTGTAAGACTTTCACTTCTAAGTGTTTTTGTAGGGTCTTCCAAAATGGGGTAAAAACTTTAAATGGCTCACCTTTTTGATTTTTGATTTCCCATGGCTCTGCTAACAGCGATCCATTAAAGCTTTGGACTTTTACACAAGACTGAAGCTCTTTTTTTATTTTTGTATCCCGCTGTATTTCATATGGTGTGTAGCATCGATTCCAAAAGACTTGATCGATCGATAGCGACTCAATCACTGACTTTAGAATAGTAAGCGGCTCTCCTCTTTTAACAATAAGAGGTGCTTGTTCTTTAAATGCATCTAAGCTTTGCTTTAACCACCACTTGGATGCTCTCCCAAGAGGTCTGTTATCTTTCGACTCATCAATGGTGTAGATAAGTGCGACATCGCCTTCTTTAGCTGCAGCATGCAATGCAGGATGATCTAATAAACGAATGTCTTGCCTTACCCAAACAAGCGTCTTTCTCACACTATTTTATTAGCGCCATAATGTGGTGTTAATGTTAACGGTTCCAGTCCCTGTTGTACTGACAAGCGTTGGGGGATTAACAGAAACGGGTTTTGATTGTGGAGCTGTTGCCGTCCCATTAATTGTGATATTCCCATCTATGCTTGTTATTTTAGTTTGCAGACCGCTTACATAAATACCATCACATCTGCTTGTACCTGACGAGCCTGTTCCAGTGATTGTTATGCTAGCAGCATTATCGCCTGTGCCTGTAGATTCTATGACTCCAGCCTCTACGCGGACTCCCTGGTTCACGGACTGACTTCCATTGGATACGCCTGTAAGCGAAATGTTTCCATCAATTGAACTTATGTATCCTCCACTAGCTGAAATTGACACTCCGCAATTTTGACTTAACCCTGCGGTGGTTGTGCCATTGATGGTGATTGGTGCAGAGGTGGTAGACACCACGTTTGAGGTGCCTTCTAATCTAAATCCGTAATTTGCATTTCCTGCTCCTTCAGCTTGACCTATTAAAGATATTTCTCCTTGTGAAGAAAAAAGACTTGAGCCTGCAATGATGATCCCGCAGTTGTTAGATCCGGTACTTTCTGATGTACCGTTTAAGGTGAGTGTACCTACCCCAGATGACCGGCATTGTGCACTCGACTCTAACCGAATACCATGATTTGAATTTTCAAATCCTTTTCCAGTTCCTGTGATGGTTGCATTTCCATCTGCTACTTCGATGAGAGCTCCAGAACCGCGCATAAAAACGCCTATATTTGATGATGTTCCTGGCCCAGACTGACCGGTTATTTCTATTTGTCCGCTGCCTGTACTTTTAACAACGCCTGAAATAAGAACACCAGGATTTGCCGAGGATGTAGCCGTCCCGCCACCTACGCCGTTAATTGCGATCAATCCATTTTCAGCTTGAATTGGGATTTGACCTTGCAAAATGCTAACGCCAACATTACCTTGCTCTCCAAGACCTCCTGTTCCATTGATTGTTATTGTGCCAGTCCCTGATGTAGTTACAAAGGAAGAACTAATGAGAACCCCTTGCGCATTATTTGACCCAGTTTGATTGGCAAAACCGTTGATTGCAATGTTTCCTCCACCTGCATTGAGCTCTGCTTGGAACAAGTTTACCTCTCCAATTTGGGCTCCTCCAAATGTTCCTACATTGATGTTAATAGCTCCACCATTTGTATTGATTTTAGCTGGAAAATACATGTTAAAGGCCGCTGTTCCAGAATCTCTATTTGCTACCTCAGCATTTTGATCGTTGATCAAGGCGGTAAAATCACCTCCTTGTAATGTAATCAGTCCTCGCATCTCAATTGATCGGCCAGCTTGTAGTTCAAGATTGCTTGATGAGGTCGACTCTATTTGGTCTAAAACTGTGATATCTGTATTGGCTTGAATCACGACATTCGATGAATTGAGTGCTGCTTCAATAGTTGCCCCGCTTATGAGCGCTGTTGCTGTTGGGTCTGATGAAAAGGTTTGACCTGTTGCAGGATCAGAACCTGCAGGAGTAATTGTTATAAATTTTGGATCAAAGATACTTACACCTGTTATACCTGCCGGTGCGCTTGTGTCTACAATATCAAGTCCGTTATCAGCATTATATGTTTCTCCTAATGTAGATATCCGAATCATGCCGCCATTACCTTCAAATTCTCCGCCTCGTGCTGAGGCTTTGCCATAAAATTCTGTTTTTTCACACGAAAGAACGTTAATCACACCTCCATGTCCTGTCTCATGGCTATCTGCTAAAAGCTTTGCACCCTTTTGAACACAGACTTTTCCGCGGCCAATATTGATATGTCCACCTCTCTCTTTTGATGAAACGTCAATAACGGCATCGCTTTTTACTTGAACGTCATTGCCAATAATTCTCACTTGACCTTTAGGAGAGGTGATTTGATTATCAATGACACAACCTCCTTGTTTGGCTAATAAAAAAACTTTTCCGTTTCTTTGCTCTGTGCTTAAAGCCTCTATTTTTCCTGTGTGATTGATCGCGCATTCATAAGGACTTTGCGTTTGTAATAGAATGTTCATCGCTTTAATTGTGCCAGAATTTGAAATTGATCCTTCTTTGCTCTTTGGACGTATCGAAACTTGGGTTTTGCCATTTGGACGAATCA